>NZ_MWIG01000223.1:0-16109 GCF_002156145.1 Streptomyces sp. NRRL B-24572
GGCGGACTGCTGATAGGCCGCGCCGCCGACGGGGTCGTAGATCACGTCGGCGCCCCGGCCGCCGGTGGCGGCCTTGACGGCGGCGACGACGTCCTCGGAGCGGCGGTCGATCACCAGGTCGCAGCCGAGGGCGCGGGCGGCGCTGCCGACGCCGCCCGCCGCCGCGTGGACGAGGAGGGTCTCGCCCTCCTGGAGGTGGGCGCGGCGGTGCAGGCCGAACCAGCCGGTCTGGTAGCCGATGTGCAGCGCCGCGGCCTCGGCGTCGTCGAGCGCCTCCGGGGCGGGCAGGAGCCCGGCGGCGTCGGCGAGGGCGTACTCGGCGAAGCCGCCGTGCGGGAGGGCGGCGGTGGTGACGACCCGGCGTCCGTCCTCGGTCTCGGCGCAGACCTCGACGCCGGGGGTGAAGGGCAGCGGGGGCCGCACCTGGTAGTGGCCGCGGCAGAGCAGCGCGTCGGGGAAGTTGACGTTCGCGGCGCGGACCCGGAGGAGGACCTGACCGTCGCCGGGGGTGGGCGGTTCGACCTCCTCGCGGCGCATCACCGCGCCCGGTTCGCCGTTCTCGTGCACACGCCATGCCTGCATCCGGAATGCCTCCTCCGTACCGAGCGGTCGGTGGCATACTAAGCGGTCGCTTGCTCACAGCGGAACCGGGTCGGCCGGACTTCTTGCCGGGTCGGCCGGACTTCTCGCCGGGTCAGCCGGACTTCTTGGGGCGCGCCCGTACGTGCATGCGCTCCCCCTGCGGCCCGAAGAGGCTGAGGAACTCCACCGGCCCGTCCTCCGTCGGCCCGAACCAGTGCGGGACGCGCGTGTCGAACTCGGCGGCCTCGCCGGCGGCCAGGACGACGTCGTGCTCGCCCAGGACGAGCCGGAGCCGCCCGGAGAGCACGTACAGCCACTCGTACCCCTCGTGCACCCGGGGCTCCGGGGTCTCGTGCGCCTTCTCCTGGATCACTTTGTACGCCTGGAGCCCGCCGGGCTGCCGGGTCAGCGGGTACATGGTCCGGCCGTGGCGCACGATGGGCTTCGCCTTGACCCGGGGGTCGCCGACCGGCGGGGCGCCGACCAGCTCGTCGAGGGGGACCTGGTGGGCGCGGGCGAGCGGCAGGAGCAGTTCGAGGCTGGGTCTGCGCTGCCCGGACTCCAGCCGGGAGAGGGTGCTCACGGAGATGCCGGTGGCGGCGGAGAGCTCGGCGAGGGTCACCCCGCGGTCGCGGCGGACACGGCGGAGCCGGGGGCCGACCTCGGTCAGGACGGCGTCGATGCGGTCGTCTTCGGTCATGGACCCAGTGTTGCAGAACCGGCAAGTTTTCTTGCGGATCGTTCACGGTGGAAACGGCGGTGGACCGTCGCCCGGCCGGATGAAACGCGGCGGCCCGGGCTGCGCCACGGGGGCCCTCGGGCGAGGATCGGCCATGGTGACCACATTCGGCCACGGACGACGCAAGGACGGGACACCACCCATGCTCGGTACGCAGTTCACCAAGGGCTCCCCCAACTGGATCGACCTCGGCAGCCCGGACACCGATGCCGCGGCCGCGTTCTACGGCGCGGTCTTCGGCTGGGACTTCCGGTCGGCGGGCCCGGACTCCGGCGGCTACGGCTTCTTCCAGCAGGACGGCGCCACGGTCGGGGCCCTGGGACCGCTCGACGAGGGCGCGCACAGCGCCTGGACGGTGTACTTCCAGACCCCGGACGCGGACGCCACCCAGAAGGCCGCCGAGGAGGCGGGAGGCACCGTGCG
Organism: Streptomyces sp. NRRL B-24572; assembly: GCF_002156145.1. Classification (NCBI taxonomy): domain Bacteria; kingdom Bacillati; phylum Actinomycetota; class Actinomycetes; order Kitasatosporales; family Streptomycetaceae; genus Streptomyces; species Streptomyces sp. NRRL B-24572. The sequence continues at coordinate 1,745 of NZ_MWIG01000223.1, forward strand.
CGTCGAGGCCTTCGACGTCATGGACGCGGGCCGCATGGCCTGCCTCACCGACCCGGCCGGCGCCGAGTTCGCCGTCTGGCAGCCGGGGGCGGTGAAGGGCCTGGAGCGGACCTCCGCCCCCGACGCCCTCCTCTGGGCCGAACTGCACGTCCCCGAACCGGAGTCCACGCTCGCCTTCTACCGGACCCTGTTCGGCTGGCGCTGGTCGCTGATGGACGCGCCCGGCATGACGTACCGGGTGATCTCCACCGCCGAGGGCGACCAGGAGGAGGCCTCCTTCGGCGGCGTCGCCGAGGTCCAGAACGAGGGAGATCCCTCGCGCTGGATCCCGTACTTCGCGGTGGAGGACCCCGACGCGGTCTCCCGCACGGCCCAGGGCGGCGGCGGCTCGGTCGTCCTGCCCGCCGCCGACATCCCCGACGTCGGCCGCATCGCCTGGCTCGCCGACCCCTTCGGCGCGGTGTTCGCGGTGATGAAGCCCATGCCGAGGGCCTGATCCGCCGCCCCTCGCCTCAGCGGCTGCGGGCGCGCAGCCGCTGAGCTCCGAGGAGCAGGGCGTCCCAGGCTCCGATCACCCCGCTGCTGGCGGGCAGCAGCTCCGCGATCGTCCGGTCCCCGTGCTGGACGAGGAGCAGGCTGTCGTCGACCGTCGTCAGGCGGACCCCGGGCCAGGGGTGTCTCCAGAGCCGGTCGGGGCCGTCCCACAGCTGGAGGCTCCGGTCGGTCACGCGCAGCTCGAAGCGGGCGGTGTCCGTCGGCTTGGTCGGCCGTCCGTCCACCACGGGAGGACGGACGGCGTACGCGCTCAGCACGGTCTCGCCCGGTTCGAGCGCCACTTCGCGGACGCCGTTGATGCGACCGGCCCGCACGCCGGACCAGGTGCCGAGCGCGCCGCAGGCCAGCACGACGAGCCCGCCCAGCCCCCACGACCACTCGAACCGCCACAACAGCTCGATCGCCTCGCGCGGGAAGTAGGAGGCCGTCAAGGCCACCGGCGCCACCGTTCCGATGATCCCGCCGCCGACCGCGCCCCGCACCGCCCTTCGGCGGATCAGCTCCTCCTGGTCGGCCGTCGGATCGGCCGTCCGCCGTGAGTCCTCGTACGCCATCTGCCCACCCCCGTGGAACAACGACTTCCCCAATCGACCCTAGCGGGCGAAGAGTTCGAACGTCACCGCCGGGCGGTCGCCGAAGCGGGCGGAGGCGCGGGCCGTCGCCGTGGTCAGGAAGTCGCGGACGTACTTCTCCGGGTCCTCGTCCGTCAGGGCCTCGATGTAGGCGCGGTGGCAGAGGAGGGAGCGGATCGCGCGGTCCAGGCCGGGGGTCGCGTCGATCGCGTGGGTCGGGGTGCTGGAGGCGGCGACCGCGACCCAGCGGACGCCGTTCCAGGGCTCCAGGCCCTGGTCGGTCAGTTCGGGGAAGATCCAGCGGTTGCCCGCGTCGGCGGCCGCGTCGAGGGTGGCGCGGCCGACGGCCAGGTGGTCCGGGGTGTTCCAGGGGGCGCCCGGGCCGCCGCCCCAGGTGTCGCGGTGGTTGAGGGTGATCACGAGCTCCGGGCGGTGGCGGCGGATCGCGGCCGCGATGTCGCGGCGAAGACCCGGCCCGTACTCGATCACGCCGTCGCGGTGGTCGAGGAACTCGACGGTCTCCACGCCGACGACGGCCGCGCTGTCCCGCTGCTCCTGCTCGCGGATCGGGCCGCAGAGGTCCGGGGCGAGGGTGTCGATGCCGGCCTCGCCGCGGGTGGCGAGGACGTACGTGACCTCCTTCCCCGCGTCCGTCCAGGCGGCGACGGCCGCCGCGCAGCCGTACTCCAGGTCGTCGGGGTGGGCGACGACGGCGAGCGCGCGCGTCCAGTCGCCGGGCATCTCCAGGAGGTCCTGGGCATCCGTGTCGATCATGAGCGCAGGATACGGGCCGCCTCCGACACGGTGGGGCGGAACGCTCCGGCGAGGATGACCGAGCGCGAGATGTGCCGCGGGCGGTCGGGGTTGAGGCCGCGCCGGGCCGCGAGGGCGACCGCGAGCCGCTGGACGCGGACGAGGGCCGCGACCGGGTCGATCGCGTCGGCGGCGAACAGGGCGCCCGTGGACTCCACTTCGTCGCGGAGGCCGGAGGGCTCCGGGCCGATGCAGCAGACCAGGCTCGCACGGTCGCTGATGGTGATCGGGCCGTGGCGGTACTCCATCGCCGCGTACGACTCCGTCCAGGCTCGGGCCACTTCGCGCAGCTTGAGCGCCGCCTCGTCGGCGAGTCCGACGGTCCAGCCGGTGCCGAGGAAGGTGAACTGGCCGCGCCGCTCCCAGGCGGCGGGCAGCTGCTCGTACAGGACGAGTTCGGCGTCGGCGATCGCCGGGCCGAGGTCCACTCCGAGCCCGGCGCGCAGGAGTTGGAGGGCGGTGGTGGCGAACCGGGTCTGGACGACGGAGCGTTCGTCGGCGAAGCCGAGGTCGACGATCCGGTCGGCGAGCCGTCCGGCGGGGCTGTCGGGGACCCCGGTGACGACGAGCGTCGGGACGCGGCCCGCGGCGCCGGCGAGCAGGTCCACGACCTCCGTGGTGGTGCCGGAGCGGGTGAGGGCGACGATCCGGTCGTAGCCGCGGCCGAGCGGAGTCGTGTCGGAGGCGGGGAAGGCGTCGGTCTCGCCCGCGCCGAGGGACTCCCGCAGGGCCGCGTAGGCGCGGGCGATGAAGTAGGAGGTGCCGCAGCCGACGACCGCGACGCGCTCGCCGCGGGCCGGCAGCAGGCCGGTGTCGCGGTCGGCGATCTCAGCGGCGCGGCGCCAGCAGTCGGGCTGGGCGGCGATCTCCGCGCTGACGTGGGTGCTCATGGTCCGGGTCCTCTCCTCATGAAGTCCTCGTGGGTCCCTCGTGGGTCCCTCGTGGGTCCCTCACGGGTCCGGACCGAGTTGTATCCGTGCGTGACCAGAGCACACCATGAGCAATCCGTCCTCACTGCTTGGACTTTTGCGCCTCCCGCGCCCGTCCGCCGCAGGAGGCGCGGACCACGAGCCTCGGTCGCAGCTGCACCTGGTGCAGCGGGGCCGCGTCCCCCTCGGCCAGCCGTCGCAGCAGGATCTGCGCGGCGAGGCGGCCCAGCTGGTACTTGGGCGGCGACACGGCAGTCAGCGGGGTCTCCGCGACGTCCGCGAACTCGTTGTCGTAGCTGATCAGGGCGAGGTCCTCCGGAACCCGGAGGCCGGCCCGGCGGGCCGCTCCGAGCATCAGGGCGGCCTCCCGGTCGCCGAAGCAGAGCGCGGCGGTGACGCCGGAGGCGCGCAGCGCGGCGAGGGCCAGGTCGGCGCGGTCCGGGTCCCAGCGGGCCATCACGTCCCGCTCGTACGTCGGGGCGGACAGTCCGAGATCGGCGAGGGCGCGGGCGAAGCCGGACTCGATGGGCGCGGTGGTGGGTGCGTCGGTGCGGGCGACGAGCCCGAGCCGCTCGTGGCCGAGGGCCCGCAGATGGCGCACGGCGTCGTAGGCGCCGCCCTCGTGGTCGGTGCACACGTGCTCGGTGGGGTCGCCGGGGCCGTGGGCGGCGAGCCGGCGTTCGACGAGGACGGCGGGGACGGGCAGGGCGAGGAGCTCCTCGGCGCGCCGTCCCGGGTCGGTCGCGGTGTGCAGGCTGGGCACGAGGAGGAGGCCGTGGACCCCGGCGGACAGGAGCCGTTCGACGGCGGCGTCCTCCTCGGCGGGGTCGTAGTGCGAGCAGGCGAGGACGAGCCGGGCGCCGGCCGCCGCGAGTTCCTTCTCGATGCCCTGGAGGACGCGCGGGTAGTAGAAGGTGGTGTCGGGGACGAGGACGCCGACGATCCGGCGGTCGGCCCGGTCGCGCTCGGGCCGGTGGGCGGCGAAGGTCCCCGCGCCCTGGCGCCGTTCGACGAGGCCGAGGGCGACGAGGTCCTCGTAGGCGCGGCGGACGGTGGTGACGGACAGGCCCGTCTCCGTGGCGAGCGCGCGTTCGGTGGGCAGCTTGCTGCCGGGGGGCCAGGTGCCGTCGAGGATGCCGCGCCGCAGCTCCGCCATGAGGGCCCGGAACTTCAGCTCCCGGCCGGACGCCGGTGTCTCGCGTGCCGCCATCCGGACCCCTTGCCCCCCTTGCTGATCGATTGCGCGCCGAATCCTATGCCCGAACGGCCGGAACCTGATCCCGTGCGATCAGATCTCGCTCCTGGCGAGGGAGAGCAGCCGGTCGAGGACGCGCGGCCCGCCGGCCCGTACCCCGTCGTGCTCGAACTCGTCGGTCACCCAGGTCCGCAGGCCGCGCACGGCGCGCGCGGTCTCCAGGGAGTGGGCGGTGTCGACGTACATGTCGTCGTGGTAGACGGCGGCCGCCACCGGGACCTGGTTGGCGGCGAGCCGCTCGGGGTCGTACAGCGGTTCCCAGTCGGTGCGCGCGGCGAGCAGCTCGGCGGTCTCGCGGAGCGGGCGCAGGGCGGGGTCGGTGCTGAAGTGCCAGGGGTGGACGGTCTCGCCGGTGAAGAGCAGCGGCGCGCCCTCGGCGAGCGCGGTGCGGGCGTCGAACTCGGGGTACTCGGCGCGGACCCGCTCGGCGGCCCAGTCGGTGGGGCCCTGCCCCTGGGCGTAGATGGCCTCGTGGAGTACGGCGTACAGCGGGTGTCCGGCGTACGAGAGGTGCGCCTGGACCTGCTCCAGGAAGGCGTCGGAGAGCGCGGGCCCGCCCGGGGTGGGCAGGAAGGCGCCCTCCAGGAGCAGATGGAGCTGGTGGGTGCCGTCGCCGGAGCCGAGGAGGATGCCGAGGGACTGGAAGGCCTCGACGGTGAGCAGGCCGCCGCCGGGGAGGGTGACCTCGTGGTCGATGAGGTGGGCGGCGATCGCGTTGACCCGTTCCGCGTCCCGGGGGTGGCGGGCGAAGTGGGCCTCGTTCTTCCGCCGGATACGGGGGTAGGCGGCGCGGTAGACCTCGTCGGCGGTCGCGTACAGGGAGGGCAGGCCGCCGGTGATGAGGACCCGCTCCAGGCCCTCGGGGGCGGTGGAGAGGTAGTGGGTGGCGCAGAAGCCGCCGAAGCTCTGGCCGAGGACGGTCCAGGGGGCGCCGCCGGTGAGCCGGCGGCGGATCAGCTCGCAGTCCTTGACGATGGAGTCGGCGCGGAAGTGCGCCAGGTACTCCGCCTGCTCGGCCGGGCCGCCGCGCAGCGGCAGGGTCTGGCGGTTGGCCGGGGTGGAGCGGCCGGTGCCGCGCTGGTCGAGGAGGAGGACGCGGAACTCCTTCACGGCGCGGCCGAGCCAGGCCTGCGGGCCGACGGAGCGGCGGGCGCCGAAGCCGGGCCCGCCCTCCAGGTACACCAGCCAGGGAAGCTTCTCGCGGCCGGATCGGTCCTTGTCCGCCGCGACGACCTCACGGCCGAAGACCTCGATGCGCTCGCCGTCGGGGCGGGCGTGGTCGAGGGGGACGGGGAAGCGGTGGTCGGTGAGGACGAGGCCCGGCTGGCGGTAGGTGGTCAACGCTGCTCCTGTTCGTACGCCCCCGCGGAACAGTGGATCACACGGCGGGGAGGCTTTCCGGGACGGGAGCGTGCCGCCGCGGTCAGCCGGTCGAGAGGACCGCGATGACGTTGCCCGCCGGGTCCGTGAACCAGGCGATGGCGGAGCCGTGCCCGTCGCGCACGACGCCCTTCTCGTCGGCCTCGAAGCCGGGGTAGCGCTGGAAGGTCACCCCGCGCCCCACCAGCTCGTCGACGGCCCGGTCGATGTCGTCGACCTCGAAGTTGAGGATCGTGAAGGTGGCCGGGGTGTGGTTCTCCTTGGGGTAGACGAAGACCCGCGCCCCGCCGGGCAGGACGAGGTTCAGCATCCGCATCCCCTCCGGGCCGCCGGTCTCCTCCACCCTCAGGCCGAGGACGTCGCCGTAGAAATCGCGCGCGGCGTCGAGGTCGTCGACCGAGAAGCCGCTGTACGCCGTGGTCTCGCCGAACATGGCGCGCTCCCTTCCGGGGGCCCGGTGCCCGGGCACCCCTTCCAGGATCCTCCGGCTGTGCCGCGCCGTCCGCTCAGAGGCTCAGGAGCTCAGGAGCTCAGGGGCTCAGGGCGCGATCGGCAGCTGCCGCTTGTGCTCGGTGAGCTCGTAGCGGCGGACGATCGTGGCGTAGGCGGCCTCCGCGACCGGCTTCCCCTCCAGGAAGTCGTCGATGTCGTCGTAGGTGACGCCGAGCGCGTCCTCGTCGGCCTTGCCCGGGTCGAGGGTCTCCAGGTCGGCCGTGGGGGTCTTCCACACGAGCGCGGTCGGCGCGCCCAGCTCGTCGGCGATCGCGCGGACGCGCCGCTTGGTCAGGCCGGTCAGCGGGACGACGTCGGCGGCGCCGTCGCCGAACTTGGTGAAGAAGCCGGAGACGGCCTCCGCGGCGTGGTCGGTGCCGACGACGAGACCGTCGTGGGCGCCGGCGACCGCGTACTGGGCGATCATCCGCTGCCGGGCCTTGATGTTGCCCTGCACGAAGTCCTGGTGGTGGGCGTCGCGGAAGGTCGTCCCGCCGGCGAGGCAGGCCTCCAGGGCCGCGTCGCTGGCCGCCTTGACGTCCACGGTGAGGACCCGGTCGGCGCGAATGAAGCCGAGGGCGGTCTGCGCGTCGTGCTCGTCGGCCTGGACGCCGTACGGCAGGCGCATCGCGTAGAAGGTGGCGTCGTGACCGGCCGCACGGGCCCGCTCCACGGCGAGCTGGCAGAGCCGGCCGGCAGTGGTGGAGTCGACGCCGCCGCTGATCCCGAGGACGAGGGAGCGAAGGCCGGTGGAGGTGAGCCGCTCGGTGAGGAAGGCCACCCGGCGCTCGATCTCCGCCTTCGGGTCGAAGGTCTCGGCGACCTGGAGGTCCCGGGCGATCTGCAGCTGGAGGGCGGTGGACGCCGGGTCGGTCACGAAAGTCTCCTCGTCAGGGTCGGTCGACGGTGCACCCGCTGGTACGGGGGTGCACCGGGGTCGACTCTACGCGCCGCCCGGTCGGCCGACGGACGCGTCCGGGGTGCAGAGCACCTCGACCCGCTGGACGAGGTTGTTGGCGAAGCCGCCGCGGTTCCAGGGCGGGGTCAGCGGCTGGACGTTCCCGGCGGCGTCGGTGGCCCGCACCGTCAGGTGGCGCAGTCCCGGCGTCGCGGTCCAGGTGGTGCGCCAGGCGGACCAGGCCCACGGGTGCGCCGGGTCCCGCTCGATCTCGGCGTCGGCCCAGGCCGCGCCGCCGTCCTCGCTGACCTCGACGCGGGTGACCGGGCCGTGCCCGGACCAGGCGCGCCCGGCGAGCGCCACGGGGCCGGGGCGGACGACGCGGGTGCGGGACATGAAGTCGGGGAAGCCGGGCGGCACCATCAGGGCCCGGGGCGCGATGAGGGTGACGGGCTCCCCCGGTTCGCCCGCCTCCCGGCGCAGGCGGTAGGCCACGCTCTGCTGGAAGCCGGTGTACGGGGTGTCGCCGAGCGTGATGTCGTGGAGCCACTTCACGTGCGCCATGCCGTACCAGCCGGGGACGACGAGCCGGAGCGGGCTGCCGTGCTGCGGCGGCAGGGGCGCCCCGTTCATCGCGTACGCGACGAGGACGTCCCGCGCCGGGTCGGCGGCCGTCGCCAGGGGCAGGCTGCGGCGGTAGTCCTGCTCGACGCCGCGCTCCACCCCGTGGTCGGCGCCGGTGAACACGGCCTCGACCGCGTCCTCGGCGATGCCCGCCTCCGCGAGGAGGGCGGCCAGCGGGACGCCGGTCCAGTCGGCGGTCCCGACGGCCTCGACGAGCCAGGGCTGGCTGACGGGGCGGGGGGTGAGCCGGGCCCGGCCGTTGCCGGCGCACTCCAGGGTGACCCGGCGGGTGACGGCGGGCCGGGCGCGGAGCGCCGCGAGGTCCAGGGCGAGCGGGCGCAGGACCCGGCCGCCGACGGTGAGCCGCCAGCCGTCGGCGTCGGTGACGGGGATGTCGTAGTGGACGAGGACGTAGTGGAGTCCGGGCGGGGTGACGTCGTACCGCAGGGCCTCCAGGGGCAGTCCGTGGTTGCGGGCGGCGAGGGCCAGCTCCTGCGGGGTGACGCCCTCGTCGGGGGCGGCCACGCGGGCCGGTGTGCTGATGTCGGTCAGACCGGTCAGGGATCCGTCCATGCGTTCATCGTCCGCCGGGTCGGGGGGCCCGGCACGTCGGGCTCCGCCGCGCCGTCGCGGGCCGCGCGTCCGGGTGCGGGCCCACGTGGTGGCGGGCACCGCCCAGCACGGCGCGGGCCCGCGGGCAGGGGGTCGTAATTCGGTTGCCCCGGCCGCACCGCGGCGCTGCACTGGGCGAGGCTCCGCCGATCGTGGGGCCGGCAGACAGGGGAGGCAGCAGTACCGATGGACATCCGTCCCACCACCGCCGACGATCTCGGCGTCTTCGTCGACACGCTCCACACCGCGTTCGCGCGCTTCCCGGACACCCCGGCCGAGGACGGCAGCGGGGTCTGGTGGTCGGCCTTCGAGATGGACCGCGGCCTGCTCGCCCTGGCGGAGGACGGGCGGCCCGTCGGCACCGCCGCCGCGTACTCCTTCGAGCTCACCCTGCCCGGCGAGGCCGTCGTCCCGGTCGGCGGGGTGACCGCCGTCGGCGTGCTGCCCTCGCACCGGCGCCGGGGCGTGCTCAGCGCGATGATGCGGCATCAGCTCGCCGAGCTGCGGGCGCGGGGGGAGTTCCTCTCCGTGCTGCTCGCCTCCGAGGCCCCGATCTACGGGCGGTTCGGGTACGGGCCCGCGACCTACACGGGGCGGCTGACCGTGCCGCGTCGACAGGCCTCCCTCGACCTTCCCCGGGCGGGCACCGGCTCGGACACCGGCTCCGTCGAGGTGCTGCGGCGCGCCGAGTGCGGGGAGGTCCTGGAAGAGGTCTACGACCGGTACCGGCGCGCGCAGCCCGGCGCGCTGTCCCGGCCGCACCATTGGTGGGAGCGGGGCGCCGGGCAGCCCCCGGTCGCTCCGGCGCCGCGCCACGTCGCCGTCCACCGGGACGCCGACGGGGTTCCGGACGGGTATGCCACGTACGCGCTCGGCGATGGCGACACCCTGACGGTCGACGAGACCATCGCGACCGACGACGCCGTCTTCACGGCCCTGGCCCGGTTCCTCCTCGGGCACGACCTGGTCGACCGGGTCGTGTTCAAGCACGTCCCGTCCGGTCACCCGCTGCGCTGGCGGCTCGCGGACTTCCGGGCCGGCGAGGTGGGCGGCGACACGGACTGGCTCTGGGTGCGCGTCCTCGACGTCCCGGGTGCGCTGACCGCGCGCGGCTGGTTCGCGGACGGCGAGCTCGTCCTCGACGTCGACGACCCGTTCCTCGGCGAGCACGGCCGCCATCTGCTGACGGTCCGGGACGGCAAGGCGGAGTGCGTACCGACGGACCGGGAGCCGGACCTGTCCCTGGACGTGCGGGACCTGGGCTCGGTCTACCTCGGCGGTACGGCTCCGAGCACGCTCGTGCGCGCCGGGCACGTCCGGGCCCACCGGCCGGGCGCGGCCGCCCTCGCCGACGCCCTGTTCCGCGGCGAGCGCGCCCCGCACTGCCTGCACTGGTTCTGACCGCCCGTCGGCGTGCTCATCCCTTGACCGTCACCTCCACCGAGTGCCACCCCTGTGCCCCGTTCGGCATCGTGTCGGTGCGGTGTTCCGGCTGGGTGGTGCCGGTGCCGTCGGTGGCGCGGACGGTGAGGGTGTGCCGGCCGGGGGTGGCGGTCCAGGGGTGGACCCACTCGCGCCAGGTGTCGCCGCCGTCCGCCGCGCCGAGCCGGGTCTCCTGCCAGGGGCCGTCGTCGACCCGTACCTCGACCCGGCGGATGCCGCGGTGCTGGGCCCAGGCGACCCCGGCGACCATGACGGTGCCGGCGGCGGGGCGGGAGAGGGCGCGCGGGGTGTCGATGCGGGACTGGGTCTTGACGGGGGCCTGTGCCGCCCAGCCGCGCGGGACCCAGTAGGCGTCGTACGCGTCGAAGGTGGTGAGCTCGATCGACTCGATCCACTTGCAGGCCGAGACGTAGCCGTAGAGGCCGGGGACGAGCATGCGGACGGGGAAGCCGTGGGCGAAGGGCAGGGGTTCGCCGTTCATCCCGAAGGCGAGGAGGGCGTCACGGCCGTCCATCACGGTCTCGACGGGGGTGCCGATGGTCATGCCGTCGACGGAGCGGGCGACCAGCTGGTCGGCGGGGCCGCCCTCGGAGGGCGGGCGGACGCCGGCCTCGCGGAGCAGGTCGGCGAGGCGTACGCCGAGCCAGCGGGCGTTGCCGACGTACGGGCCGCCGACCGGATTGGAGACGCAGTTCAGGGTGATGTCCCGTTCGAGCACCGGCCGGGCCATGAGCTCCCGCAGGGTGACGGTGCGTTCCTCGCGGACGCCGCTGCCGTGGATCCGCAGCCGCCAGTGGTCGGCATTGACCTTGGGGACGATGAGCGCGGTGTCGACGCGGTAGAAGTCGCGGTTCGGGGTGAAGAAGGTGCTGATGCCGGGGACGTCGAGCTGTGCTCCGGCGGGCACGGCCGGTGCGGGGGACGCGGGCCGGGGCAGGCGCAGGGCTTCGCGGGAGGCGGCGGCGTTCTCCTGTACGGGGGTGCCGACGGCGCGGCCGATGGCGGCGGCTCCGGTCGCGGCGAGTCCGGTGGAGGCGGCGACGATCAGGAAGCCGCGCCGGTCCGCTCGGGCGGTTCCGGGCCCCGGGGCGAGGAGGCGGCCGGTCAGGACGTACAGCAGGAGCGCGCCGGCGGCGGCTCCGACGAGGGAGGGTACGGCGTCCATGGCGGATTCGGAGTCGGGGCGGGTGACGGCAGCGAGGGCCCCGAGGACTCCGAAGGCGGCGACGGCCGCCGAGCCGAGCAGCCGGTGGCGCAGGGCGAGCAGCCCGACCCCGAGGGCGAGGAGGGCGAGGATGAGCAGGATGCCGAGCTGGAGGACGGTCTTGTCGTTCTCGCCGAAGGCGCGGATCGCCCACTCCTTGAGGGCCGCCGGGGTCCGGTCGACGACGGTGCCGCCGACGGCCGGGACGGGGCTCGCCTCGGGGCGTACCCAGAAGGAGGCGACGTCCGCGACGGCCAGGGAGACGTACGCCGAGACCAGGCCGCCGAGCGCGGCGAGGAGACGGTCGGTGCGGGTGGGTTCGTGGCGTTCGGGGTGGGACTCGGGTGCGGTCCTGGTGGCGTTCATGGTCGCTATTTCGGCACATCCCGCCGCGCGGACGGACCGCATCACCCGGATGGGTCTCAGCGCGTGTCCGGGTGCTCGCCCGGCACCGCCAGGTCCTCCACCGCCTCGGCGCCGACGACCGCGCCGGTGGACTTCTTGCCGCGGCGCAGCCGGCGTTCGAGCCAGGAGGCGAAGGTGGTGAGCGCGAAGTTGAGGGCGACGAAGAGGACGGCGACGACGGTGAAGCAGGCGATGGTGTTGGCTCCGTAGTTGGCGCTCATCGGGCGGACGGAGGCGAGGAGTTCGGAGAAGCCGAGCATAGCGCCGCCGAGGGCGGTGTCCTTGACGATGACGACGAGCTGGCTGACGAGGGCGGGCAGCATGGCGGTGACGGCCTGTGGCAGGAGGACGTAGGTCATGATCTGGCCCTTGCGCATGCCGATGGCCTTGGCCGCGTCGGTCTGGCCGGCGGGGAGGGCCAGGATGCCGGCACGGACGACCTCGGCCAGCACGGAGGCGTTGTAGAGGACGAGGCCGGTGACGACGGCGTACAGGGGACGGTTGTCCGGGCTGACGTCGGTGAACTCGGAGTACGCGGCGTCCGCGAAGAGCATCAGGATCAGGACGGGGATGGCCCGGAAGAACTCGACGACGGGGCCGGCCACGGAGCGGACGACGGCGTGGTCGGAGAGCCGGAGGATGCCGAGGAACGCGCCGAGGGGCAGGGCGATGACCATGGAGAGCGCGGCGGCGATCACGGTGTTCTTGAGGGCGGGCAGGATGTACGTCTCCCAGACGCGGGCATCGGTGAAGAAGGGCGCCCACTTGGACCATTCGAGCTGGTTCTTGTCGGCGAGGCTCGCGACGACCCACCACACGACGGCGGCGAGCCCGATCAGGAACAGCACGCTCCAGAGGAGGTTGCGCCGCCGGGCGCGCGGGCCGGGGACGTCGTAGAGGACGGTGGGCTTGTCCTTCACCGCTTCACCGCCACCTTCTTGGCCACCCAGCCGAGGAGGAGCCCGGTGGGCAGGGTGAGGCAGAGGAAGCCGACGGCGAAGATCGCGGAGATGAGGAGGAGCTGGGCCTCGTTCTCGATCATCTCGCGCATCAGCAGGGCCGCTTCGGCGACGCCGATGGCGGCGGCGACGGTGGTGTTCTTGGTGAGGGCGATGAGGACGTTGGCGAGCGGGCCGACGACGGAGCGGAAGGCCTGCGGGAGCACGATCAGGCGCAGCACCTGGGGGAAGCTGAGACCGATGGCGCGGGCGGCCTCGACCTGTCCGAGGGGGACGGTGTTGATGCCGGAGCGCAGTGCCTCGCAGACGAAGGCGCTGGTGTAGGCGGTGAGGCCGAGGACGGCCAGGCGGAAGTTGATGGTGGTGAACCGTTCGGCGCCGAGGCTGACTCCGAGGGTCTGGAAGAGGCCGAGCGAGGTGAAGACGATGATGACGGTGAGGGGGATGTTGCGGACGATGTTGACGTAGGCGGTGCCGAAGCCCCGCATGAGGGGGACGGGGCTGACGCGCATCGCGGCCAGCAGCGTCCCCCAGACGAGGGAGCCGATCGCGGAGTAGACGGTGAGCTGCACCGTCACCCAGAAGGCTCCGAGCAGGTCGTACCCCTGGAGGAAGTCGAACACGGCGGCCGGCTCACTGGACGATGACGCCGATCTTCGGCGCGGGCTCGTTGTGGTAGTTGGCCGGGCCGAAGTTCTTCTTGACCGCCGCGTCCCAGGAGCCGTCGGCGACCATCTTCTCCAGGGCCGTGTTGATCTTGGCCTTGAGGTCGCTGCCCTTCTGGACGCCGATGCCGTAGTTCTCGTTGCTCATCTTGAAGCCGCCGAGCTTGAACTTGCCCTTGAACTCGGGCTGCGAGGCGTATCCGGCGAGGATCGAGTCGTCGGTGGTGACGGCGTCGATGACCCCGTTCTCCAGGCCGGTCAGGCACTCGGAGTAGCCGCCGTACTCCTGGAGTTGGGCGTCGGGGGCGATCTTGTCCTTGACGTTCTGCGCGGAGGTCGAGCCGGTGACCGAGCAGAGCTTCTTGTTGTTCAGGTCGGACGGCTTCTTGATCGAGTCGTCATCCGCCCGGATCAGGACGTCCTGGTGGGCGAGGAGGTAGGGGCCCGCGAAGTCGACCTTCTCCATCCTCTTGGGCGTGATCGAGTACGAGGCCGCGATGAAGTCCACGTCGCCGCGCTGGAGCAGGGTCTCGCGGTCGGCGCTCTTGGCCTCCTTCCACTCGATGTCCTTCGGGTCGTGGCCCAGCTGCTTGGCGACGTAGGTCGCCACGTCGACGTCGAAGCCGGTGTACTTGCCGTCGGGGGTCTTCAGGCCGATCCCGGGCTGGTCGAACTTGATGCCGATGGTGATCTTGCCGCCGTCGTCGCGGAGCAGGCCGCCTGCCGCACCGTGCGCGAATCCGGCGGAGGTGAAGGAGAGGACGACGGCCGCGGCGACGGCGACGGTGGCCCTTCTGGTCCTGAGCGGGTTCATGAGGATCACCTCTGGGGGCTGCTGATCGGGCGACCGACCGCACGGCGGCCGCGGCTCAGTGGTGGAGGATCTTGGACAGGAAGTCCTTGGCGCGGTCGCTGCGCGGATTGCTGAAGAACTCGTCCGGGGTCGTCTCCTCGACGATCTTCCCGTCGGCCATGAAGACCACGCGGTTGGCGGCGGAGCGGGCGAAGCCCATCTCGTGGGTGACGACCACCATCGTCATGCCGTCCCGGGCCAGTTGCCGCATGACCTCCAGGACCTCGTTGATCATCTCGGGGTCGAGCGCGGAGGTCGGCTCGTCGAAGAGCATCACCTTCGGATCCATCGCGAGGGCGCGGGCGATCGCCACGCGCTGCTGCTGCCCCCCGGAGAGCTGGGCCGGGTACTTGTCGGCCTGGGAGGCGACGCCGACCCGGTCGAGGAGGGCGCGCGCCCTCTCCTCGGCCTTCTTCCGCGCCTTCTTGCGGACCTTGATCTGGCCGAGGGTCACGTTGTCGAGGACGGTCTTGTGCGCGAAGAGGTTGAAGGACTGGAAGACCATGCCCACGTCGGCCCGCAGGGCCGCCAGTTCGCGTCCTTCGGCGGGCAGTGGCCGCCCGTCGACGACGATCTCGCCCGCGTCGATGGTCTCCAGGCGGTTGATCGCCCGGCACAGCGTCGACTTCCCTGAGCCGGACGGCCCGATGACGACGACGACCTCGCCGCGGTGGATCGTGAGGTCGATGGACTGGAGGACGTGCAG
>NZ_MWIG01000224.1:0-20189 GCF_002156145.1 Streptomyces sp. NRRL B-24572
GCCGGCCTTGTAGCCGAAGGTGTGGAAGAAGGGGTTGACCACGAGGTAGCGGTCGCCCTCCGCCAGGCCGGCGAGCTCGGACCAGATCGCGAAGCAGCGCAGGGACTGGGCGTGGCTGATGACGGCGCCCTTGGGGCGGCCGGTGGTGCCGGAGGTGTAGATGACGTCGGAGGGGGCGTCGGGGTCGATGCCGTCGGCGCGGGCGCGGACCCGGGCGGCCGGGATGCCGTCGCCCGCCGCGAGGAAGGCCTTCCAGGTCGTCCAGCCCGGCTCGTCGGGGGCGGTGTCGCCGAGGACCACCACCCTTTCCAGGTCGGGGAGTTCGATGCCCGAGCGGCGCAGGGAGGCCACGTACGAGGTGCCGAGGAAGGTGCCGGTGACGAAGAGCAGCCTGGCCCGGGAGCGCCGGAGGACGTCGGCGGCCTCGGTGCCCTTGAAGCGGGTGTTCAGGGGGACCAGGACCGCTCCGGCGGTGACCGCGCCGAGGGCGGAGACGATCCAGTCGAGGGTGTTGGGGGCCCAGATCGCGACCCGGTCCCCGCCGCGCATCCCGGTGGCGAGGCAGGCGGCGGCCGCCCGTTCGACGCGTGCGCCGAGCTCGGCGTACGTGACGCGGACGCGGCCGTCGACGACGGCCTCCCGCCCTCCGTACCGCTCGGCCGCCGCCCGTACGAGCCCGGGGATCGTCCCCCACTCCAGGTCACCGCGCAGGTCGCCGCGCAGGTCACCGCCCGGCTCCATGTCCATGTCCACGTCCATGCCCCACCTCCCTGTAGCTGACTATCCGTCAGATTAGTTGTAGCCTGACGCGCTGTCAGCAGTGCTGCCCCAGGAGGAGGTTCGGTGCTCAAGGACGCCACGGCCATCGTCGGGATAGGACAGACACCCTTCGCGAAACAGCTCCCGGAGACCGAGAAGGCCCTCGCCTGCCCCCGACCGCTTCGTCGACGAGGGCGCCGAGGAGGGTGCGAAACTCCCGCCCGCCGAACTCCTCGCCCGCTGGCGCGCCGGTCGAGAGCAGCTCCAGGCGGCCCTGCGGGCGGTCCCGTCCGGGGCCCGTTTCCCCTGGTACGGGCCGCCGATGAGCGCCCCCGCCATGGCCACCGCCCGGCTGATGGAGACCTGGGCCCACGGCCAGGACGTCGCCGACGCCCTCGGAGTGGTCCGCACGCCCACCGCCAGGCTCCGGCACGTCGCCTGGATCGGCCACCGCGCCCGCGACTACGCCTTCCTCGTACGGGGGATCCCGGCGCCCGCCGAACCCTTCCGGGTCGAACTCCGAGCGCCCGACGGCTCGCTGTGGACGTACGGTCCCGAGGACGCCGCCCAGCGCGTCACCGGCCCCGCCCTCGACTTCTGCCTCCTCGTCACCCAGCGCCTCCACCGCGACGACACCGACCTGACCGCCGACGGCGAGGACGCCGAGCGCTGGCTCACCATCGCCCAGGCCTTCGCGGGCCCGGCGGGCGGCGGTCGCGACGCCAAGGGGGACGCATGAAGGACACCCTCCGCATCGGCAACGCCTCCGGCTTCTACGGCGACCGCTTCGACGCCGTTCGCGAGATGCTCACCGGCGGCGAACTCGACGTCCTCACCGGCGACTACCTCGCCGAACTCACCATGCTCATCCTCGGCCGCGACCAGCTCAAGGACCCCACGGCCGGGTACGCGAAGACCTTCCTGCGCCAGATGGAGGAGGGCCTCGGCCTCGCCCACGAGCGCGGCGTCCGGATCGTCGCCAACGCCGGCGGCCTCAACCCCGCAGGACTCGCCGACGCCCTCCGCGCCCTCGCCGCGAAGCTCGGCCTGCCGACCCGCATCGCCCACGTCGAGGGCGACCGGCTGCCGCCGCCCGACGGCGCGCTGACCGCCAACGCCTACCTCGGCGGCGCCGGCATCGCCGCCTGCCTCGCCGCCGGCGCCGACCTCGTCGTCACCGGCCGCGTCACCGACGCCGCCCTCGTCACCGGGCCCGCACAGTGGCACTTCGGCTGGGGCCCGGAGGCGTACGACGAGCTGGCGGGCGCGGTCGTCGCCGGGCACGTCCTGGAGTGCGGCACCCAGGCCACCGGCGGCAACTACGCCTTCTTCCGGGGGCACGACGTGCGCCGTCCCGGCTTCCCGGTCGCCGAACTCCACGCCGACGGGTCCTCCGTCATCACCAAGCACCCCGGCACCGGCGGCCTCGTCGACGTCGGTACGGTCACCGCCCAGCTCCTCTACGAGACGGCCGGCGCCCGCTACGCAGGACCCGACGTGACCGCCCGCCTCGACTCCGTGCGGCTCACCCAGGAGGGCCCCGACCGGGTCCGTGTCGAAGGCGTACGGGGAGAGGCCCCGCCCCCCGCCCTCAAAGTCGGGCTCAGCAGGCTCGGCGGCTTCCGCAACGAGGTCGTCTTCGTCCTCACCGGCCTCGACATCGAGGCCAAGGCGGCCCTCCTCCAGGAGCAGATCGCCGACGCGTTCGCCACGTCGGCGCCCTCCGAGGTCCGTTGGGAACTCGCCCGCACCGACCGCCCGGACGCGGAGACCGAGGAGACCGCGAGCGCCCTGCTCCGCCTCGTCGTCCGCGACCGGGACCCCGAGAAGGTCGGCCGGACCGTCACCGGGGCCGCCGTCGAACTGGCCCTCGCGAGCTACCCCGGCTTCCACGTCACCGCCCCACCCGGCAAGGGCGCCCCCTACGGGGTCTTCGAGGCGACGTACGTGCCCCAGGCGGAGGTTCCGCACACGGCGGTCCTCCCCGACGGGACCCGCAGGGAGCTCCCCGCACCCCCGATGACCCGCGACCTGGCACCCGTACCCGACCCGGACCTTCCGCCGCCGCTCCCCGAGGGGCCCGCCCGCAGGGCGCCCCTCGGCCGGATCGCCGGGGCCCGCAGCGGCGACAAGGGCGGCGACGCGAACGTCGGCGTCTGGGTCCGCACGGAGGAGGAGTGGCGGTGGCTGGCCCACACCCTCACCGTCGAGAAGTTCCGCGAACTGCTCCCGGAGACGGCGGACTCGGCCGTCACCCGCCACCTCCTCCCCAACCTCCGGGCACTCAACTTCACGATCGCCGGAATCCTCGGCGAAGGCGTCGCCTCCCAGGCCCGCTTCGACCCCCAGGCCAAGGCCCTCGGGGAGTGGCTCCGCTCCCGCCACGTAGACGTACCGGCGGCCCTGCTGCCCGACGTACCGGAGGAACTCCAGTGACCGTCCTCGCCTCCGCCCTCGACACCGGCGGACCCGACTACCAGGCCCACCGCGCCGCCATGCTCGACAAGCTCGCCGCCCTCGACGCCGAGCACGCCAAGGCCCTCGCCGGCGGCGGCGAGAAGTACACCGCCCGCCACGAGGAGCGCGGCAAGCTCCTCGCCCGCGAGCGCATCGAGCTGCTCGTCGACCCGGACAGCCCCTTCCTGGAGCTGTCCCCGCTCGCCGCCTGGGGCAGCGACTACGCCGTGGGCGCCTCGCTCGTCACCGGCATCGGGACCGTCGAGGGCGTCGAGTGCCTGATCACCGCCAACGACCCGACCGTGCGCGGCGGCGCCTCCAACCCGTGGACCCTGAAGAAGGCGCTGCGGGCCAACGAGATCGCGTTCGCCAACCGGCTGCCCGTCATCTCGCTCGTCGAGTCCGGCGGCGCCGACCTGCCCTCCCAGAAGGAGATCTTCATCCCGGGCGGGGCGCTCTTCCGCGACCTCACCCGCCTCTCCGCCGCCGGCATCCCCACCGTCGCGGTCGTCTTCGGGAACTCGACGGCGGGCGGCGCGTACGTCCCCGGCATGTCCGACCACGCCGTGATGATCAGGGAACGGTCGAAGGTGTTCCTCGGCGGGCCGCCGCTGGTGAAGATGGCGACGGGGGAGGAGAGCGACGACGAGTCCCTCGGCGGCGCCGAGATGCACGCCCGCACCTCCGGCCTCGCCGACCACTACGCCGTCGACGAGCCCGACGCGATCCGTCAGGCCCGCCGGATCGTCGCCCGCCTCAACCACCGCAAGGCCCACCCCGACCCGGCCTTCGCCGAACCCCCCAAGTACGACCCGGAGGAGCTCCTCGGGGTCGTCCCCGGGGACCTCAAGACGCCCTTCGACCCGCGCGAGGTGATCGCCCGGATCGTCGACGGCTCGGACTTCGACGAGTTCAAGCCGCTGTACGGGACCTCGCTCACCACGGGCTGGGCCCGGCTGCACGGCTACCCGGTCGGCATCCTCGCGAACGCGCAGGGCGTCCTCTTCTCCGCCGAGTCGCAGAAGGCCGCCCAGTTCATCCAGCTCGCCAACCAGCGCGACATCCCGCTCCTCTTCCTCCACAACACCACCGGCTACATGGTCGGCAAGGAGTACGAGCAGGGCGGGATCATCAAGCACGGCGCCATGATGATCAACGCGGTGTCGAACTCCCGCGTGCCCCACCTCTCCGTCCTCATGGGGGCGTCGTACGGCGCCGGGCACTACGGCATGTGCGGCCGCGCCTACGACCCGCGCTTCCTCTTCGCCTGGCCGAGCGCGAAGTCCGCCGTCATGGGCCCGCAGCAGCTCGCCGGCGTCCTGTCGATCGTCGCGCGGGCAAGCGCGGTGGCGAAGGGCCGGCCGTACGACGACGAGGCCGACGCCGGTCTGCGCGCCCTGGTGGAGGCGCAGATCGAGTCCGAGTCGCTGCCGATGTTCCTCTCCGGCCGGCTCTACGACGACGGGGTCATCGACCCCCGCGACACCCGCACGGTCCTCGGGCTGTGCCTCTCCGCGATCCACACGGCACCGGTCGAGGGCGCGCGCGGCGGCTTCGGCGTCTTCCGAATGTGAGGCATCAGGTGATCAGTACCGTCCTTGTGGCGAACCGGGGCGAGATCGCCTGCCGGGTCTTCCGCACCTGCCGTGATCTCGGCATCTCCACCGTCGCCGTGTACTCCGACGCGGACGCCGGCGCGCTGCACGTCCGGGAGGCCGACGCGGCGGTACGGCTGCCGGGGGCCGCGCCCTCGGAGACGTACCTGCGCGGCGACCTGGTGGTGAAGGCGGCGCTCGCGGCGGGCGCCGACGCCGTCCACCCCGGCTACGGCTTCCTCTCCGAGAACGCCGACTTCGCGCGGGCCGTGACCGACGCGGGGCTGATCTGGATCGGCCCGCCGCCGGCGGCGATCGAGGCGATGGCGTCGAAGACCCGCGCGAAGGAGCTCCTCGGGATCGCGCCCCTCACGGATGTCACCGAGGCCGACCTGCCCGTCCTGGTGAAGGCGGCGGCGGGCGGCGGCGGCCGGGGCATGCGGATCGTACGGGAACTGGCGCTGCTCGAAGGCGAGTTGGAGGCCGCTTCCGCCGAGGCCGCGAGCGCGTTCGGCGACGGCGAGGTGTTCGTCGAGCCGTACGTGGAGAACGGCCGCCACGTCGAGGTGCAGCTCCTCTGCGACGCGCACGGCACGGTCTGGGCGCTCGGCACCCGCGACTGCTCCCTCCAGCGCCGGCACCAGAAGGTCATCGAGGAGGCCCCGGCGCCCGGCCTGCCGGCGGCGCTCGAAGCGCATCTCCTCGACACGGCCGTCCGGGCGGCGAAGTCCGTCGGCTACGTCGGCGCGGGCACGGTCGAGTTCCTGGTCGAGGACGTCCCCCGAGCCCTCGGCTCCGCTCGAGCAGGGGGGACCCCCAAGGCGCACTTCCTGGAGATGAACACACGCCTCCAGGTCGAGCACCCGGTGACGGAGGAGGTGTACGGGGTCGACCTCGTCGCCCTCCAGCTGGCCGTCGCCGAGGGCCGTCCGCTTCCCCCCGAGCCCCCGGCCCCGCGCGGCCACGCGATCGAGGCCCGGCTCTACGCCGAGGACCCGGCGCGGGGCTGGGCCCCGCAGACGGGCGTCCTGCACCGCTTCGAGGTCCCCGGGGGCGTGCGCGTCGACACCGGGTACGCCTCGGGGGACACGATCGGCGTCCACTACGACCCGATGCTCGCGAAGGTGATCGTCCACGCGGAGACCCGGGAGGCGGCCCTCCGCAAGCTCGCCCACACCCTGGACCGGGCGGTGGTCCACGGTCCGGTCACCAACAGGAACCTGCTGCTCGCCTCGCTCAAGCACCCGGACTACGCCTCGGGGGAAGCCCTGGACACGGGCTTCTACGACCGGAACCTGCCCGAGCTGACGACCCCGGCGCAGGGCGAGGAGCACGCGGCGGTCGCGGCGGCCCTCGCCCGTGCCGCGTCCCGCACCGGCCGTTTCGGCGGCGGTTGGCGCAACCTCCGCTCGCAGGACGAGACGAGGACGTACGGAGACCGCGAGATCCGCTACCGGCCGACGAGGTCGGGAGGCTACGAGGTCACGCAGCCGGAAGGGGTACGGGTCGTGTCGGCGGCGCCCGACCGGGTGAGCCTCGAAATCGCCGACGTCGTAAGGCACTTCGACGTCACGGTGTACGAGGACGTCACGGCGTACGAGGACGGCGCGGTCGTGTACGCGGCCGGCCACCGCCTCACCGCCCACCCCCGCTTCACCGACCCGCGCGAGCAGCAGGCACCCGGCTCCCTGCTCGCCCCGATGCCCGGCACCGTCGTCCGGGTCGCGGACGGTCTCGCCGTCGGCGACCGGGTCACCGCCGGGCAGCCGCTCCTCTGGCTGGAGGCCATGAAGATGGAGCACCGCGTCGTCGCCCCCGCCTCCGGCACGCTCACCGCGCTCCACGCCGCCCCCGGCCGCCAGGTCGAGGTGGGCGCCCTGCTCGCCGTCGTACAGGAAAACGCCTCGACCGAAGCACAGGAGGAAGACCCCGCATGAGCACCCTCATCGAGACCGAAGAGCTGACCGCCCTCCGGGCCGCCGTCTCCGCACTCGGCCACCGTCACGGCCCCGGCTTCGACCGCGCCGAGCTGTGGGCCGAGGCGGGCAAGCTCGGCTACCTGGGCGTGAACCTGCCCGAGGAGTACGGCGGCGGGGGCGGCGGCATGGCCGAGCTGTCGGTCGTCCTGGAGGAGGCGGGCGCGGCCGGTGCGCCGCTGCTCATGATGGTCGTGTCGCCGGCGATCTGCGGCACGGTCATCGCCCGCTTCGGGACGGAGGAGCAGAAGCGGGCGTGGCTGCCGGGGCTCGCGGACGGCTCGAAGACGATGGCGTTCGGGATCACGGAGCCGGACGCGGGCTCGAACTCGCACCGCATCACGACGACGGCGACCCGCACCGAAGAGGGCTGGGTCCTGAACGGCCGGAAGGTCTTCGTCTCGGGGGTGGACATCGCGGACGCGACGCTGATCGTGGGCCGCACGTCGGACGCCCGCACGGGGAACCTGAAGCCCTGCCTGTTCATCGTCCCGCGCGAGGCCCCCGGCTTCGGTCGCCGCCACATCGAGATGGAACTGGACGCGAACGAGAAGCAGTTCGAGCTGACCCTCGACGACGTCCACCTCCCCTTCGACGCCCTGGTCGGGGACGAGGACGCGGGCCTGCTGCAGCTCTTCGCGGGCCTGAACCCGGAGCGGATCATGACGGCGGCCTTCGCGATCGGCATGGGACGGTACGCCCTCGCGCAGGCGGTGAAGTACGCGAAGGAGCGCCAGGTCTGGAAGGCTCCGATCGGCGCCCACCAGGCCATCGCGCACCCGCTCGCCCAGGCCCACATCGAACTCGAACTGGCCCGCCTGATGATGGCGAAGGCCGCGGCCCTCTACGACGCGGGCGACGACACGGGCGCGGGCGAGGCCGCGAACATGGCGAAGTACGCGGCGGCGGAGGCGTGTGTGAAGGCGGTCGACACCGCCGTCCACACCCTCGGCGGCAACGGCCTCACCAAGGAGTTCGGCCTCGCCCGCCTGGTCACGGCGGCGCGGGTGGCGAGGATCGCCCCGGTCAGCCGGGAGATGATCCTGAACTACGTCTCCCACCAGACGCTGGGCCTGCCCAAGTCGTACTGAACCCACCGTGTAGCACCCAGGTATGACACGGCAGTTGGCTCCGGGGTGTGACGACCCCCGCACCGCCGGGGCGTGAAGGTACGGGCATCCGCCGAACGAGCCGAGGAGTCCGCAGATGCCCACGATCCGCCGCACTGTTCTCACCGCCGCCCGCGCGTTCCTGGCGCTGCCGGCCGGGCTCGCGGCGGTCGTGCTGACGCTGACCGGGCAGCCGGGCCGGGCCGCCCGGCTCCGGGCCCGGCTCGCGGGCGGCGGCGAAGGCTGGACCGGCGGCCGGGCCCTCGGCCGGGCGGTGCTCGGCCTGCCGCTGGACGCGGCGGCCTTCGTCCTGGTCGGGTACGCGCTGTTCAACTCGGTACGGAACTTCGGCTACCCGATCTGGTACCTGGACACCGACTACCACCAGGCCTGGGGCGGCCCGACCATGGCCGGCGTCTGGGCCGTCCACGCGACCGGCTGGCTCCTCTGCCTGGCGGTCGTCCTCCACTGGCCGGTCCGCTGGCTGGCCCGGGGCCAGCGGGCCCTGGACCGGCGCGTCACGGGCACCCGTCACGTACCGGACCGGCAGGTCAACGAGGAACCGGCACTCGCCGCAGCTCCCCGTTGACGAGGATCAGCGCCGTCGAGACGGCTGATCTCGACCGTGCCCCGGCGCCCCGTTCCCGCCTGCCGGTACGGGACACCCCAGAACCATGCAAGCATGCTTGATTGTTTTCCTGGGTACTGACAGGGTCTCCCCAAGTCCCGCCCGCAGCAGCGATCCTGGCGATCACCTTCCCACCTCTCCAGGGGGCAACGCATGGTGTTCCACAGCGCGTACGAGCCCGTTCCCACCGTCTCCCTCCCCATCCACGACGCCGTCCTCGGGCGCGCCGCCGAGCGCGGCGACACGCCCGCCCTGATCGACGGCGCCGGGGACCTCGGCCTCAGTTACGCCCAGGTCGACGCCTTCCACCGGCTCGTCGCCGCCGGGCTCGCCGAGGCCGGGGTGCGGAAGGGGGACGTGCTCGCCCTGCACAGTCCCAACACCGTGCTGTTCCCGGTCGCGTTCTACGCCGCCACGCGCGCGGGCGCGGCCGTCACGACCGTGCACCCGCTCGCCACGCCCGAGGAGTTCGCCAAGCAGCTCCGCGACTCCTCCGCGCGGTGGATCGTCACCGTGTCCCCGCTGCTCGCCTCCGCCCGCGCCGCCGCCGAACTCGCCGGCGGGATCGAGGAGATCTTCGTCTGCGACCGGGCCGAGGAGGGGGAGGGGGTGCGGTCGCTCCAGGACTTCCTCGCCTCCACCGCGCCCGTCCCCGAGGTCGACATCGACCCCGACCAGGACGTCGCCGCCCTCCCGTACTCCTCCGGCACCACCGGCGTCCCCAAGGGCGTCATGCTCACCCACACCTCGATCGCCACCAACCTCGCCCAGCTGGAGCCGCTCGCCCCGGCGGGCCCGGGCGACCGCATCCTCGCGGTCCTCCCCTTCTTCCACATCTACGGGCTCACCGCCCTCATGAACGCGCCCCTCCGCTCCGGCGCCACCGTCGTCGTCCTGCCCCGCTTCGAGCTCGACACCTTCCTCGGCGCCATCCAGAAGCACCGCATCAACGGTCTTTACGTGGCCCCGCCGATCGTCCTCGCGCTCGCCAAGCACCCGGCCGTCGCCGACTACGACCTGTCCTCCCTGGAGTACGTCGTCAGCGCCGCCGCCCCGCTCGACGCCGCCCTCGCCGAGGCCTGCTCGGCGCGCCTCGGCCTGCCGCCCGTACGCCAGGCGTACGGGATGACCGAGCTGTCGCCCGGCACCCACGTCACCCCGCACGACGCCGAGAACCCCCCGCCCGGCACCGTCGGCAGGCTCCTGCCCTCCACCGAGATGCGGATCCTCTCCCTCGACGACCCCGAGAAGGACGCGGCGCCCGGCGAGGAGGGCGAGATCGCGATCCGCGGACCGCAGGTCATGAAGGGCTACCTCGGCCGCCCCGACGCCACCGACGCCATGATCGACGCCGACGGCTGGGTGCACACCGGCGACATCGGGCGCGTCGACGAGGACGGGTGGCTGTTCGTCGTCGACCGGGTCAAGGAGCTCATCAAGTACAAGGGGTTCCAGGTCGCCCCCGCCGAGCTCGAAGCCCTCCTCCTCACCCACGAGGGCATCGCCGACGCCGCCGTCATCGGCGTCACCGACGCCGACGGCACCGAGATCCCCAAGGCCTTCGTCGTCCGCCAGCCCACCGCGCCCGGCCTCACCGCCGAGGAGGTCGTCGCGCACGTCGCCGCGCTCGTCTCCCCGTACAAGAAGGTCCGCGCCGTGGAGTTCATCGACACCGTCCCCCGGGCAGCGTCCGGGAAGATCCTCCGAAGGGAACTGAGGGACCGCACGTGACTCTGATCCGCATCACCGAGGAGCGGGGCGTCACCACCCTCGCCCTGGACTCCCCGGCCACCCGCAACGCGCTCTCCGCGCCGCTCGTCACCGAGCTCGCCGACGCGCTCACCGCCTGCGGCAAGGACCCCGCCGTCCGGGCCGTCGTCCTCACCCACACCGGCTCCACGTTCAGCGCGGGCGCCGACCTGAAGGCCCCGCCCAGCCCGTACGCCTTTGTCGACCTGCTCCGGCAGATCGTCGAACTGCCGAAACCGGTCGTCGCCCACGTCACCGCCGGCAGCCACACCCGGGCCGGTGGCCTCGGCCTGCTCGGCGCGGCCGACATCGTCCTCGCCGGGGAAGGGGCGGACTTCGCCCTCACCGAGGTACGGATCGGGGTCGCGCCCGCCGTCATCTCCCTCACCCTGCTGCCGCGCCTCGAACCGCGTGCGGCCGCCCGGTACTACCTGACGGGCGAGCGGTTCGGGGTCCGCGAGGCCGTCGGCATGGGGCTCGTGACGGCCGGGGAGGAGGAACTCGACACCGTCCTCGACTCCCTCCGCGCCGGCTCCCCGCAGGGCCTGCGGGAGGCCAAACGGCTGGTCACCGCTAGAGTCCTGGAAACCTTCGAACGCGACGCGGAGGACCTGGTGCAGAGGTCGGCCACGCTCTTCGCCTCCGCCGAGGCGCGCGAGGGGATGACGGCCTTCCTCGAACGACGGGACCCCGCATGGCGGCTCTGACCGCACAGAATCAGCCGAAGCCGGACGGGACCTCCAAGCCCGACCGGTCGGACAGGCCCGACCGGAACCCCAAGCAGGACCGCAGCCGCGCCACCCGGCAGCGGCTGCTCGAAGCCGCCGTGTCCTGCCTGGCCGAACACGGCTGGGCGGGCTCCACGGTCTCCGTCGTCGCCGAACGGGCCGGCGTCTCCCGGGGCGCAGCCCAGCACCACTTCCCCACCCGCGAGGACCTCTTCACGGCCGCCGTCGAGTACGTCGCGGAGGAACGCTCGCAGGCCCTGCGCGCCGTCCCCACGGACGACCGCGAAGAGGCCGTCGCCGCCCTCGTCGGCCTCTACACCGGGCCCCTCTTCCGGGCCGCGCTCCACCTGTGGGTCGCCGCCTCCGGCGAGGAACAGCTCCGCGAACGGGTCACCGAGCTGGAGGCCCGCGTCGGGCGCGAGTCCCACCGCATCGCCGTCGAGGTCCTCGGCGCCGACGAGTCGCGGCCCGGCGTCCGCGAGACCGTCCAGGGCCTCCTGGACATGGCCCGCGGCCTGGGCCTCGCGACCCTCCTGACGGACGACCGCGCCCGCCGGGAACGGGTGGTGTCCCAGTGGGCACGGCTGGTGAACGAGGCGCTCTCGGAGGACTGAGAGACCGGCGGCGCACGGGCCGGCCCGGGCCGTACGGGCGGGTCGGCGCCGTACGGCCCCCGGCCGGGGACACCCGTCAGACGCCCGGGATCTCCCGCGCCCGGAAGGCGTCGCGCACGGCCGCCGCGGCCTGCGTCCCGTACATCTTCTGCGCCGTCGCGACCGTCGTCAGGGCCGCGTCCTTGAAGCTGGTGTCGGGGGCGAAGCCGAACTGCGCGTTCACGATGATCCGGTCGGCCGTGCGGGCGCCGAGCTTGTTGCGGATGTCGAAGAGCGCGCGGGACCAGATCTCGCCGTCCGCGTGGACCTCGCCCGCCCAGTCCGCGTAGGTCTTGGTGCCGTCGATCCGGCGCAGGCAGTGCGGGGCCGCGCTGTAGCCGGTGGAGTCCCAGTCGGCGACGCAGGCCAGGTCGGTCTTCATCGGCCAGCCGTACTTGGCGTCCGCGTTCGCGCCGACCTCCACGGCCAGGTAGTCGCCGAAGGCCTCGCCGATCGCGCCGGCCTCCGGGGAGGTGCCGAAGCCGGGCACCTGGGCGTTGTGCACGGCGTGGCCGTACTCGTGGACGATCACCTCGGCGTCCTCGGCGTCGTCCACGCCGCCCTTGCCGAAGCGGATCTCGGCCTTCGTGTCGGTGAAGAAGGAGTTGTCGGCGCCCCACTGGTTCAGGCGGACCGGCTGGACCCGGTTGTTCGCGCCCGGCAGCTCGGAGCCGAAGCCGAGGCCCTGGAGGTACTCCTGCGCCTCGTTGACCCAGAAGTACGCCATGACCTGCTCGAACTCGTCGTCGTGACGGTCGTACGTGGCGGCGGCGGAGGCCTTCGCGGGGTTGCCGGTCTCGGAGCGGATCGTGACCCACTTGCCGGACAGGCCGCCGCTCGCGTCGAGGTTGCGGAGCGCGACCGTGGCGTACGCGGAGGCGGGGACGTCGCTCGCCGCGTCCTTGTGGTCGGTGAGCGACTGGTCGCCCGAGGACTGGACCGGGTTCACCATGAAGACGCGGGCCTGCGGCGCGGTGGCGGCGGAGGCTCCCGCGGACGGGAGCAGCGCCGCGGTGGCGGTGGCCACGGTGACGGCGGCCGCGGCGACCAGGCCACGAGAGGTGCGGCGGGTCATGGACATCCTCCTGCGATGGGATGCTGCGACGGGAAGCATGGCGTGTACGCAACATGCGTGGCGGCGATCTTCGCGTAGACCCGCCGCTTTGAACAGACTTTGAGCCATCCAGGAGCCGGACGTGACGCGGACCACAGTGGCCCGGTCCGGGCCGCAGTACGCTGACCTCATGCCTCTGCTCGTACGCCGTCGCCACGTGGACTACGTCCGCGTCACGAGCATGGGCTGTCGCCGCTCCGCCTGACCTTCCGGGGTACCACTCCACGCCCCGCGGTCCCTCGTCCGAGCACCAGCCGACCGGCACCCGTGGCCCCCGCCCCACCCTTGGCGGCCGCCCCGGGACCCGTATACCCCGCGGATGCACACACATGACGAACAGCTCGTACTCCTCGCAGCTCCCCATCGTGGACCTCTCGGCGGCAGACCGAGGCCACCAGGCCCGGAGGCTGCTCCACGCGCAGCTCCACTCGGCCGCCCACGACGTGGGTTTCTTCCAGCTCATCGGGCACGGCATCACCGAGGCCGAGACGCAGGCCCTGACCTCGGCCATGCACGCCTTCTTCGCCCTGCCCGAGACCGACCGGCTCGCCCTCGACAACATCAACTCGCCGCACTTCCGCGGCTACACGCGCATCGGCGACGAGCGCACCGCCGGCGCCCGCGACTGGCGCGACCAGCTCGACATCGGCGCCGAGCGCCCCGCGCGCGACCCCGGCCCCTGGGAAGCCCCGTACTGGTGGCTCGAAGGCCCCAACCAGTGGCCCGCCGCCCTCCCCGAGCTGCGCACGGCGGCCCTGCACTGGATCGACCGCCTGAGCGGCGTCGCCGAACGCCTCCTGCACGAACTCCTGGCGTCGATCGGCGCGCCCGCGGACTTCTACGACGACATCTTCGGCCCGCGCGCCCACCCGCACCTCAAGCTGGTGCGCTACCCGGGCAGCAGCGGCGAGGGCGACGACCAGGGCGTCGGCGCGCACAAGGACTACGGCTTCCTCACCCTGCTGCTCCAGGACCAGGTCGGCGGGCTCCAGGTGCAGCGCGAGGACGGGAAGTTCCACGACGTGCCGCCGCTGCCCGGCGCGTTCGTCGTCAACCTGGGCGAGCTCCTGGAGGTCGCCACGAACGGCTACCTGATCGCGACGAACCACCGCGTGGTGTCGCCGCCCGGGGCGACGGAACGATTCTCCGTGCCGTTCTTCTACAACCCGCGCCTGGACGCCCGGATCGCCCCGCTGGAGTTCCCGTTCGCGGACCGCGCCCCCGGCGTCACGGCCGACCCGGCGAACCCGCTGTTCGCCGAGTACGGCCGCAACGAACTGAAGGGCAAGCTCCGCGCCCACCCGCTGACGACGGCCCGCCACCACGCGGACCTGCTGCTCGCCCAGGAACAGCAGGCCCAGCTGGTGTAGCCGTCCCGTCAGCCGGCGATGTCCGCGTACCCCTCGATCTCGCGCGGGTTCCGCTGGCCGGGGCCCACGTACCGCGCGGACGGACGGACGAGGCGGCCGGTGCGCTTCTGCTCCAGGATGTGGGCGGACCAGCCGGCCGTACGCGCGCACGTGAACATCGACGTGAACATGTGCGCCGGGACCTCGGCGAAGTCGAGGACGATCGCCGCCCAGAACTCGACGTTCGTGGCGAGGACGCGGTCGGGGCGGCGGTTGTGCAGCTCCTCGAGGGCGGCCTTCTCCAGGGCCTCGGCGACCTCGAAGCGCGGGGCCGCCAGCTCCTTGGCCGTACGGCGGAGCACGCGCGCGCGGGGGTCCTCGGCGCGGTAGACGCGGTGGCCGAAGCCCATGAGGCGCTCGCCCTTGTCGAGGGCCTGCTTCACGTACGCGGTGGCGTCGCCGGTCCGCTCGATCTCCTCGATCATGCCGAGGACGCGGGAGGGCGCGCCGCCGTGCAGCGGCCCGGACATGGCGCCGACGGCACCGGAGAGAGAAGCGGCGACATCGGCCCCGGTGGAGGCGATGACACGCGCGGTGAAGGTGGACGCGTTCATGCCGTGCTCGGCGGCGGAGGTCCAGTAGGCGTCGACGGCCTTGACGTGCTTCGGGTCGGGCTCGCCGCGCCAGCGGATCATGAAGCGCTCGACGACGGACTCGGCCTTGTCGATCTCGCTCTGCGGGACCATCGGGAGGCCCTGGCCGCGCGCGGACTGCGCGACGTACGAGAGGGCCATGACGGCGGCGCGGGCGAGGTCGTCGCGGGCCTGCTCGGCGGAGATGTCGAGGAGCGGTTTGAGGCCCCACACGGGCGCGAGCATCGCGAGCGCGGACTGCACGTCGACGCGGATGTCACCGGAGTGGACGGGGATCGGGAAGGGCTCGGCGGCCGGCAGACCGGGGTTGAAGGCACCGTCGACGAGCAGCCCCCAGACGTTGCCGAAGGAGACGTGACCCACGAGGTCCTCGATGTCGACCCCGCGATAGCGGAGGGCGCCGCCCTCCTTGTCGGGTTCGGCGATCTCCGTCTCGAACGCGACGACTCCCTCGAGGCCGGGTACGAAGTCGGACATCAGGCGGCTCCTCTATCGATGATCGATCAACCGTGTGGGGCGATCGTGGGGAATCAACAGTCATCCAGCGGAAGAGTCTGTACGGTTCCGATGATGCGGGGAAGCGTGACATCCGGCACACTGCGCCGATTCGGCGAGAGAGGATTAGCGCCCGCCGGTGCCGGGCAGACTGGCCCGCTGCGGCAGGATGGCCCCTGTGACCGACGCCCTGGATCCCGCAGACATGCGCGAGCAGTACCGCACCACGGAGCTGACCGTGGCGGACCTCGCCCCCGAACCGGTCGGCCAGTTCGCCCGCTGGTTCAAGGAGACCGCCGAGAACCCGGCGATCCACGAACCGAACGCGATGATCGTGTCCACCGCGACCCCCGAAGGCCGCCCGTCGTCCCGTACGGTCCTCCTGAAGCACTACGACGAAGCCGGCTTCGTCTTCTTCACCAACTACGAGTCCCGCAAGGGCAAGGAGATCGCGGCCAACCCGTACGCCTCGCTGCTCTTCCCCTGGCACCCCCTGGCCCGCCAGGTCATCGTCACCGGCCGCGCGGTCCACATCGGCCGCGACGAGACGGTCGCCTACTTCCGCACCCGCCCGCACGGCTCCCAGCTCGGCGCCTGGGCGAGCCCCCAGTCCCAGGTGATCGACTCCCGCGCGGAACTCCTGGCCCGCTACGGCGAACTGGCCGCCCGCTACCCGGAACCCGAACAGGTCCCGGTCCCCCCGTCCTGGGGCGGCATCCGCGTCGTCCCCGAGACGGTCGAGTTCTGGCAGGGCCACGAAAACCGCCTCCACGACCGCCTCCGCTACGTCCACGAGGCGGACGGGACGTGGCGGGTGGAGCGGCTGGCGCCCTGAGGTTTCACGGGGAAACGCAGACGACCCGTGAGTCTGGTCCCGTCCGCCTAGGTTCGGACGGGAGCCGGCCGGACTTACCGGCGACTCACGGGTCGGGCGACTGCGTTGTTCTTCGGCAGACTGGCCTGCCGGGTGCACAGAGTGCGACTGGCAGGCCTTAGCCCGCAGTCACCTCGCTGGTCCGGTAAGAAATCACTTCCGGATCACCTCCTTTCATGCGTGACTCCCACGTTACGAACCCCGCGCCGGACGCTCAACCGATTTATTCGACGAATTCGACTTCGCCGCGCAAGGCGTACGCGAACCCGTCGGCCCGCTGGAGCAGGCGCAGGTTCTCATGGGCCGCGTCGAACCGCCCGAGGGGCGTGGCGACGCTGTGACGACCCGTACTGCGGACCGAGACCCGGCCGGTCCAGACGCCTGCCCGACGGCCCTTTCGTGCGGTGGCCCGCACGAGATCGCCGCTCGCGAAACCCCGGTGCCGCTTCCGGCGTGGGCGCACCAGCCGGGGAAAGCCGTAGCGGTCGGGGGTGGTGCGGGCGCAGGAACCGCGACCCGTGGCTGCGAAGACGTACACGGAAGCAGCGAGTCGGACGATGGCGTCTCCGGCGCCGGAACCCAGCGGTCCCACGCAGAGCGCATCGAGCGTGTGGGACTTCGCCGGTCCCGTCGCAGTGCGATTCGCCGAGGTCGGCGACGCGGGCCGGCAGCGCACCGGCAGACCCGTCCCTCCGGGCATCAGGAGGAGCTGTGCCTTCGTCGCGTTCATGGCGGCCGAGTCGCCGAGGGGGGATCGCAGCCGGCTCAGGACGACGGTCGGTCGCGCGGCTCGCATCCGTATCCCCGATGCAGCGATTTCGGCGAAGGTGGTGTGCTCTGCGTCACGTTCCAGTTGAATGGTCCCAGCATGGGGGGTGCCTGGATGAGTGCATTCACGGGGGCCACGAGCGATGCCGTGTCCGTCCCGGGGGCGGGGGCCGATCTGTTGGCCGCGTTGCTCGACGGGATGGACGCGGCGCTCTGCGCGTTCGACGCCGACGGGACGGTCACGCACTGGAACCGGGAGGCCGAGCGGATCCTCGGCTGGTCCGCCGCGGAGGCCGTCGGGCGGCGCGGGTTCGAGGGGTGGGCGGCGCGGAGCGCGGACGCCGAGGAGACCCTGGGGCGGCTGATGGGGGCCATGAAGGGCCCCGGGCGGCAGGTCCATGAGTTCGTGTTGCTGCGGAAGGACGGCGGGCGGGTCCTCGTGCGGAGCCAGGCCGCCGGGGTGCGCGGCGCCGACGGCGGTCCCGCCGGGGTGTACTGCGCGTTCAGCGAGGTGCACGTACAGCTCGACCTGGAGCGGTCGGTCGCGCTGAGCGAGGCCCTTTTCGAGGACGCGTCGTGGGGTGTCGTCCTCGTCGACGCCGATCTGCGGCCCGCCGTCATCAACGGTCACGCCGCCCGCGCCTTCGGGACCGGGCGTACGGCCCTGCTCGGGCGGCCCCTCGGGGACGTCGTCCTGCACGGCGCGGAGGAGCTGGAGGAGGCCCTTCAGTACGTCCTGGCCGAGGGCACCCCGCCTGCGCCCGCCGAGGTGTGGGTGACGCTCAGGACCTCCTCGGGGGAGCGGCGCCGGTGCTGGCGCAGCGGCTTCCTGCGGCTGTCGTCGCCGATGGCGGAGGAGCCGGTGCCGCTGGGCGTGGCCTGGCTGTTCCAGGACGTCACGGAGGAGCGGCTCGCGGCGCGCGGGGCGGACCGGCTGCGGTTCCGGTGGAGCCAGCTGCACCGGGCGGGCGCGGCGGCCGCGGAGTGCGAGGACCCGGTGGAGGCGGCGACGGTCCTGCTCGACTTCGCCCTGGCCGGGTTCGCCGACCACGCCCTGGTGGACCGTCCGGCGGGGGAGCGGCGCCTCACCCGGGCCCTCGCCACCCCGGCGGGCACCGCCCCCGGCCCGTTCTCGCCGGTCGTCGGCGGCGGCATCCCGCTGCGGTACGGTCCCCGGCACCCGGCGCTCCAGGCCTGGGACCGGCTCGGCACGGTCCGGGCGAGCGCGGGCCGGACCGCCGAGGTGTGGGCGGAGGCCCACCAGTGGCCGGGGGACGCGGCGCACGCCCTGTGCGTGGTCCTGCGCTCCCGGGGCCGGACCCTCGGCGTCCTGACGTTCCTGCGCGCCGCCTGCCGGGCGCCCTTCGAGCGCGAGGACGTGGTGTACGCGGAGTCGGTGGCGTCCCGGGTGGCGATGTCCCTCGATCTGGGAGAGGCCCCCTGAGGCCTGTCCGGCGGATCAGGGTCGGACAGGCCCTGGTCCCCTCGTACGCCCACTTTTTTGTGGGTACTTGTCCGCCTTCCCGGCCCCGGGAGAACCTGGTGGCGGCCCGGACGGAGAGGGGATCGACAGGGCCTCAGGAGGCGGTCCGCGCCTCCGTCAGCCGGTCCAGCCGGCGATGGCCCCAGTCCGACAACGGGCCGAGCAGTTCGGAGAGTTCGCGCCCGAACTCCGTCAGCGAGTAGACGGTCTTCGGTGGCACCACGTCGTGCACCTCGCGGTGCACGAGACCGTCCGTCTCCATCTCCCGCAGCGCCTGCGTCAGCATCTTCTCGCTGATCCGGGGGATCTTGCGGCGCAGTTCGCCGGGCCGGTGCGGTCCTGATTCCAGCAGCCACAGCAGCCACGTCTTCCACTTGCCGTCGATGACGGCGATCGCGGCGGACACGCCGCAGAGGTTCGTGTCCTGGGCCCGGAGGCGTGTCATGCGCGTCCCTCTCCGTCGTCAGTCATCTCGTTCCAACCCACGTATGTACAAGGGAGTTCCGTCATGTCTTCTTCCCGCGTCACCGTTCTCGGTCTCGGGCCCATGGGGCGTGCGCTGGCCGGCGCGTTCCTCGACGCCGGAGTGCGGACCACCGTGTGGAACCGCACCCCGGGCCGGGAGGGCGACCTCGCCGCGCGGGGCGCGGTCCTGGCCGCGAGCGCCGAGGAGGCGGTCGCCGCGAGCCCGCTCACGGTGATCTGCCTGGTCGACTACGACGCCACGGACTCCGTCCTGCGGCAGCCGGCCGTCACGGACGCGCTCAAGGGCCGGACCCTGGTCAATCTGAGCGCCGACACCCCGGAGCGGGCCCGGGACACCGGCCGCTGGGCGGCGGAGCACGGCGTCGGCTATCTGGACGGCGCCATCATGACCCCGACGCCGACGATCGGGACGCCTGCCGGGGTGTTCCTGCACAGCGGTCCGGAGCCGCTGTACCGCGGGCACCGGGGGGTCCTCGACGCCCTGGGCGGTACGCACACCCACCTCGGCGAGGACATCGGCCGGGCCGCGGCGTACGACATCGCGCTGCTCGACATCTTCTGGACGTCGATGACGGGGTACGTGCACGCCCTCGCGGTGGCGCGCGCGGAGGGGATCTCGGCGCGGGAGCTCGCCCCGTTCGCCCAGGGCATCGGGGCGATCCTGCCGCCGCTGTTCCAGGAGTGGGCCGAGGACGTGGACGGCGGCTCGTACTCGGGCGAGGGCAGTCGGCTCACCTCGGCCGTGTCGACGATGACCCACGTGGTGCACGCCGCCGAGGCGCACGGCATCGACGCGAGCGTGATGCGCGCGGCGGAGGCGCTGGCGCGGCGGGCGGTGGAACGGGGGTACGGCGCGGACGGGTTCACGAGCGTGACGGAGGTCCTGGACCGCGGCTGACGGGCAGCGAAGGGGGCCCGATACTGCCGGGTTCCGGCATGGCCGGACCTGGCACGGTGGGACGACGATGGGCCCACGTTCGGGAACTCTGTGGGGGCGTCATGTTGGCGTGGATTCTGGGAGTGAGCATGCTTCTGGGCGTGCTGGCGTTCGTGATGGGCGTGGTCACGTTCCGTACGGGGTGGATGATCGCTCCGGCGCGCCGGAGCGNNACGCCCCGCACCCCGCGGCCTAGGAAGGCCGGAGCAACCGTGGGCAAGGGGCGTGTGCGGAAGATGTTGCGGCGGATGGAGAGCGGGGAGCCGCTGGAGCTCACCTACTCCATGGTGACGATGAAGGGACTCGTCCGACTCGCTTTCGTCGCGCAGCAGTTCGGGTACGAGTACGAGGATTTGGGGCAGGTCGGCCAGGGCGG
>NZ_MWIG01000225.1:0-8824 GCF_002156145.1 Streptomyces sp. NRRL B-24572
GAGGGGAATGGGGGTGCACGGAGCCGGAGCCGGTGCGGGAGGGCGACCGGTCCCGGAGCGCGAGGCTGATCCGCTGCCCGGAGTCCGCCCAGGCGGGCGCGGTCCGGGCCACCAGGTGCACGGGACCCGCGCCGTCGCGTCCCTCGGTGTCGTACCGGGCGAGCGCGACGGTGAGGCCCGGGCGCAGCAGCCCGTCCGGGGCGATCCTCGGCATGTGCCAGCGCAGCAGGTCCGGGGCGAGCAGGCGCAGATCGGCCCGCACGCGGGCCGCGAGTTCCGTGCCGTGACTCCGTGCCAGGGAGCGGAGGTCGAGATCGACGTCGACGTGTGCGGCGGCACAGGCCCCCGCCCAGTCCCCGGCCCGACGGCGGGTGGTCGCGGTCTCGATCATGGAGGGCGGCACGGCGAACTCGCGCACGCGCAGCCAGCGGGAGAGGTGGGAATCCTCGTACGCGGGGGGAGTGGCCATCAGCACTCACCTTGCGCGGACGGGACCCCCGATCTGTGAAGGAGGTGAGTCGTCATCGCGATCATCGTACGACCTCCTGCGGGTGACGGCACGGGCTTTTCCGCGCGGGTGACGCCCTGGTTCCACGCGAGGTGGTGGGTGCCGGTCTCCAGCTCCCGGTACGCCTTGAGCACCGTGTTCGGGTTGACCGCCGTCTGCCTCGCCACGTCCTTGACGGTCGGCAGCCGGTCCCCCTCCTTCAGCGGGCCCAGGCAGTGCGTGCCGGACCTGAGCGATGTCGCAGTGATGTGCCCCATGGTTCGGGTGATCCCGCGCGAGGCGTCGCGTGCCTCAACTATGTTTCTTTCGTGGACCAGTTGATCGCTGAAGACCCGACGCGCATCGGCCCGTACCGTCTCATCGCCCGGCTGGGCGCCGGCGGGATGGGGCTGGTGTACCTCGGCCGGTCCGAAGCCGGGCGGACGGTCGCCGTGAAGGTGGTGCAGGCCGAGTACGCCGAGGAGCCCGAGTTCCGCCGCCGCTTCGCGCGCGAGGTGGAGGCCGCCCGGCGGGTGGGCGGGGAGTGGACGGCGGCCGTGCTCGACGCCGACACCGGGGCACCGGTGCCGTGGGTGGCGACCCAGTACATCCCCGGACCCGACCTGACCGCCGTGGTGGCGAAGGACTTCGGCCCGCTGCCCGAGCACTCGGTGCGCGTCCTCGCCAACCGGCTCGCCGTGGCGCTGCAGTCCGTGCACGCGGCGGGGCTGATCCACCGCGACCTGAAGCCGTCCAACGTCCTGGTGACCGTGGACGGGCCGCGCGTGATCGACTTCGGCATCGCGCGGGCCATGGACGGCCTCGGCGGAGACAGCCTGCACACCCGGACGGGCATGCTGATCGGCTCGCCCGGCTTCATGTCGCCCGAGCAGGTGCGCGGGCTCGAACTCACCCCGGCCAGCGACGTGTTCTGCCTGGGTGCCGTCCTCGTGTACGCCGCCACAGGCCGGCTCCTCTTCGGCGCCACCGACACCGGCCTCAGCGCGCACCTCTTCCGGATCGCGGAGGACGAGCCGGACCTCACGGGCGTGCCGGACTCGCTGGTCGATCTCGTACGGGAGTGCCTGCACAAGGACCCGACACGGCGGCCGACACCCGCCGAGGTGGCGGCCCGCACGGCGACGGACCGGGCCGAGGAATGGCTGCCCGGCTCCGTGCTCGCCCAACTCGGACGTCATGCCGCCCAGTTGCTGGACTTCGCCCCCGAGACGCGGGCGACGATTCCGGACCCGAGGATCCCCGCACAGGCCCCGCCGCAGCCCGCCTACATCCCGACCGTGCCTGCGGGAGGAAACCCGCCGCCCGGGTTCGGGCCCGTCGTGGACGTTGTGCCCGGAGCGTGGGGCCCGCCCACCGCCCCGGGCGGCCAGGCGGGTCCGTCGCCCCGGCGGTGGGCCGGACTCGCCGTCGCCGTGCTGGCGCAGTTCCTGGTCCTCGTCGGTTCGACGAGCACGAACGCGGCGCTGCCGGTGATCCAGGCCGACCTGGCCCTCTCCGTCGACGACCTCCAGCTGCTGCCCTTCGCGTACGGGATCGCCTTCGGCGCCCTGCTCCTGCTCGGCGGGCACCTCACCGATCTCCTGGGCGGCAAAAGGGCGGCGATCATCGGCCTCGCCGGTTTCGCCGTCGCCTCCGTGCTCGGTGGAATGGCCCCCGCCACCCCCGTGTTCCTCGCGGCGTACGCCCTCCAGGGCGCGTTCGCCGCGCTGCTCTCCTCGGCCGCGCTCGCCCTGGTGGCCGGCGGCTTCACCGACCGGAAGGAGCGCGGCACGGCCTTCGGGGTCTACGCCGTCTTCGCGGGCGGCGGCCTGGCCATCGGCGCGTTCACGGGCGGCTGGCTGGTCGAGACCCTGAGCTGGCGCTGGTGCTTCTACGCCGCGGTCCCGCTTGTCCTCGTCACAATGATCCCCGCGGTCCGGCTGGCGGACGACCGGTCCGCCCGTGTCCAGGCCCGCCTCGACGTACCGGGCCTGCTGCTCGGCACCGGCGGTCTCGCCGCGCTCCTGTACGGCTTCCACCAGGCGGAGGCCGTCTACGGCCGCGGCTGGATCACGCCCATGACCCTTCTCCTGCTGCTGCTCGGCGTGGCCCTCCTGGTGGCCTTCGCCTGGTGGCAGACCCGTACGGGCAGCCCGCTCGTCCCGCCGGGTCTCTTCGGGAACCGTGACCGCGCCGGCTCCCTCCTCGCCCTCGCCCTTGTCGGCACGAGCACGCCCATCGTGTTCCTGGTCCTGTCCCTGTATCTGCAGGCCGGCCTGAGCTACACGCCGTCCCGGACCGGACTCGCCCTGCTGCCCCTGGCCGTCGCCGTCCTCGTGGCCGCCCAGGGCTCCGGCCGCCTCAGGGCCAGGCTCGCGCCCCGCCTCCTCGTCGTCCCGGGCCTGGTCCTCGCGGCCGTCGGCGTGGGACTCCTGGCCCGGCTCGAGGCCGACAGTTCGTACGCCGCCCTCGTCCTGCCCGGCATCCTCCTCCTCGGCCTGGGCCTCGGTCTGGCCCTCGGGCCGCTGCTCGACACCGCGACCGGCGCGTCCGGCCCGCAGGGCTCCGGCGGCGCGGCGGGCACGGTCCTGGCGGCCCAGAGCCTCGGCGGCCGGCTCGCCGTCCCGCTGTTCGGCAGCATCGTCGCCTCGGGGATCTCCAGCCGCCTGTCAGAGGTCGAGGGCCTTCCGCCGGTCCTGACGGACGTGGTCCGCCGCGGCGTCCTCGTCGACACGTGCTACCTCCCGGCAGCGGCGTCCGAGGGCGTCGCGCAGGCGAACGCGGCCGTCCTGGGCGCCTACTCCGTCGCCCTCTGGTGCACGTCCGGTCTCCTGCTCCTCGCGAGCCTCCTGGTGGGCCTGCTGGTCACGACGAGGGCTCCTGCGCAGGGCTGACGGGACGTGCCCGGCGTCGCGCCGATTGGCCCTTCGGCAACTCCGTGGTGTAGAAAGCCCCGTCGATCAATCATGATCACGACATCGAGCTCTCTCATTCGGGGGAATGGAAGAATGACTTCAACTCGCCGTGTCCTCAGCGCGATCGCGCTTCTCGCCGCGCTGAGCGGCGTCGCAGCCTGCGGTCCGGAGGACCCCGACGCCCAGGGCGCCACCGGAGGTTCCGGTGCCGCCGCCTCGCCGTCGGGCGCGGCGTCCAAGACGTCGGACCCCGCCGAGGCCGGAGACGGAGCCCCGGCCGATGACGTCGACGGTGACGGAAAGGGCGGCGACTGCGGCACTCCGCCGACCCTGCCCGCAGGGCTCCTGAAGCTGAAGGTCCAGCTCATGCGGGACTCCGGCGGCTTCGAGGGCGCCGAGGCCAAGCCGCACTGCACGCCGAACGACTGGATCTACGGCGCCGAGCCGACGGACCCGACCAAGCACTACGTCCTTCCCCAGAACGTCAAGGCGTACCTGGCCCTCGGCCCCGGCCAGTCGAAGCAGGTCGACCACGAGCAGCTGGCGCTGCACATCGACCGCTGCCATGCCCAGGAGATCGGGGCTCCCACCGAGGACTACCCCAAGGTGGAGGCCCCCTACGGCTGCTACGGCAACGTCTACGAGGTCACGCTGAACGCCAAGGGCGAAGTGGCCACGATGAAGGAGATCTGGAGCGTCTGACGGCATCCGCCGGACCGGCCGGAGCCCAGGCTCCTGGACGCCGGACCGGCCGGAGCCCAGGCTCCGGACGTCGCGCCGACGGGCAGCCGGGCTGTCCGTCGGCCCGACGAAGGGCTCGTGAAGCCGTTCGCTCAGCCGCCCCGGCGGACCTTCGCGGCCCGGCGGGCCTCGGCCGTCCTGCGGGCCTCGGCGGCGCGGCGGGACTCGTTCTTGGCGCGGCCCGGGCGGCCCGGGACGGTGCCGATGCCCCGGAAGGCCGCGCCGCCGCGCTTGGCGCCCTCCTGGCTCGGCGCACTGCCGTCGACCGGTACGCCCGAGGGCTTGCGGGCGCCGGTGATACGGGTCAGCTCGGCCTCGCCGGAGCGGACCCGGGTGAC
Source organism: Streptomyces sp. NRRL B-24572 (assembly GCF_002156145.1). Lineage (NCBI taxonomy): Bacteria > Bacillati > Actinomycetota > Actinomycetes > Kitasatosporales > Streptomycetaceae > Streptomyces > Streptomyces sp. NRRL B-24572. Next base: position 4,482 of record NZ_MWIG01000225.1, read on the forward strand.
GCGGGGCCGGATGCCGGCGTCGGCCATGACCTTGGCCACGTCCTGGCGCTCCTCGGGGGTGACCAGCGTGACGACGACCCCGGACTCCCCGGCGCGCGCGGTGCGCCCGCCGCGGTGCAGGTAGTCCTTGCCGTCGGCGGGCGGGTCGACGTTGACGACGAGGTCGAGCGCGTCGACGTGGATGCCGCGCGCCGCCACGTCCGTGACGACCAGGACGGGGACCTCGCCGCTCCTGAACCGCTCCAGGGTCCTGGCCCGCAGCGGCTGCGACTTGCCGCCGTGCAGCGCCGCGGCCCGCACCCCGCTGCCGAGGAGGTGCTTGGCGAAGCGGTCGACGGAGGCCTTGGTGCGCAGGAACATGATCACGCGCCCGTCGCGGGCGGCGATCTCCGTCGCGGTGGCGAACTTGTCGGCGCCGTGCACGTGCAGCACGTGGTGCTCCATGGTGGAGACGGTGGCCGCCGCGGGGTCGACCGAGTGACCGGCCGGGTCCTGCAGGTAACGCTCGACGAGCTGGTCGACGTCACGGTCGAGCGTGGCCGAGAACAGCAGCCGCTGGCCGCCGCCCGGCACCCGGTCGAGCAGCTCGGTGACCTGCGGCAGGAAGCCCATGTCGGCCATCCGGTCGGCCTCGTCGAGGACGGTGACGGCCACCCGGTCGAGACGGCAGTCCTTGCGCTCGACGAGGTCCATGAGCCGGCCGGGGGTGGCGATCAGCACTTCGGCGCCGTCGCGCAGCGCGCCGGCCTGCCGCCCGATCGACATGCCGCCGACCACGGTGGCCAGGCGCAGCTTCAGGGCGTCGGCGTAGGGGGCGAGGGCGTCGGTGACCTGCTGGGCCAGCTCACGGGTGGGGACCAGGACCAGGGCGAGCGGCTTGCGGGCCTCGGCCCGGCGCCCGGCGGTGCGGGCGAGCAGCGGCAGGCCGAAGGCGAGCGTCTTGCCCGATCCGGTCTGCCCGCGCCCGAGGACGTCGCGGCCCGCGAGGGCGTCCGGCAGGGTGGCGGCCTGGATCGGGAAGGGCGCGTCGACGCCCTGGCGGGTGAGCTCCGCGAGCAGGTCGGCCGGCAGGTCGAATGCGGCGAAGGTCACGGTCGCCGGAGCGGCGTCCTTGCTGGGCGTGGTGGTCATGCGGCACCTGGTCCGTCGAAAAGGTCTGGTCCGTCGAAAAGGTCTGGAAAACGCGACGGGCCGGGGCCCTCACCACACGGGTGGGGTCCCGGCCGCGTCGGACGTGTCAACGTCAGGCGGGGAGGATGTTCTCCGCCTGCGGGCCCTTCTGGCCCTGCGTGACGTCGAAGGTCACCTTCTGGCCTTCCTGGAGCTCACGGAAGCCCGAGGTGGCGATGTTGGAGTAGTGGGCGAACACGTCCGGGCCGCCACCCTCCTGCTCGATGAAGCCGAAGCCCTTTTCCGAGTTGAACCACTTCACGGTGCCGTTGGCCATGTCAGATCTCCTTAGCGGGGCGTACCCCTGGGAACCGCACTGTGCGGATCCCGGCGTCGCCGTGATGATTGCCCCGTCCGGAAAACTGCACCGAAAACACATAAAGTGCCTGACGATGTCGAATCGTCGAAGGCACTTGTAAGTTCATTGGGAACCACGACTGCAACTGATCTCCACTGTAGCACGGCTCCGGCGCCCCTGCATGAAGAATGTCCGATTTGCCGCGAGGGTGAAGGTGACCGTGACGAGCAGCGCCCAGGCGCCGAACTTCGCGGGGGAGACCGGCTGCCAGCCGTCCAGCTGGTCCGGGTAGCTCCAGGCGCCGACGTACGTGGCCGCGTTCTCGGCGACCCAGAGGAAGAAGCCGATCAGGACGAAGGACAGGGCCAGGGGCATCCGGAGGTCGCTCTCGCCGACCCGGAACCGCACCCAGGTCCCCGCCGTCGCGGCCAGGAGCAGCGCGGCCAGGGCCCAGCGGACGTCGGGCAGCCAGTGGTGGCTGAAGAAGTTCACGTACACGGCCGCGGCGAGGGCCGCCGTGATCCGGGGCCGGTAGCCCGTGAGCCGCAGGTCGAACAGGCGCCAGGCCCGGCAGATGTAGCTGCCGAGCGCCGCGTACAGGAAACCGCCGTACAGCGGGACGCCGCCGAACTTCGTCAGGGCGTCCTCCGGGTAGCTCCACGAGCCCATCCGCACCTTGACCAGCTCGAAGAGCAGGCCGATGGCATGGCACCCGGCGATCACGGCGACGTCCCGGCCGGTGTCCCAGCCGGCCTTCCACGCGAGGACGGTGAGGACGGTGCCGTACAGCAGGAGCAGGTCGTAGCGGGCGACCGGCAGTTCGGGCAGCAGGGAGGAGACGGCGATGCCGCCGACGAGCGCGACGGCGAAGGCGCAGCAGCGCGCCTCGAGGACCGCGAAGCGCAGCAGCTGACGTGTCCCGTGGGTGAGCGTCCTCATGGCGGGTGGGACGCCGGGGGGCCGTGATCGGTTCGCCGGCCCCCGTGGGCGGAAACGGCGGCGCGCCGCACCCCCGGACGGGGGGCGCGGCGCGCCGCCGTGCTGCGGATGCCCTCGTGGATCAGACCGCCGGGACCGGGAAGGTCGGGTACTCCACGCCGGAGACGTGCTGGACGACCCGGATGACCTGGCACGAGTAGCCGAACTCGTTGTCGTACCACAGGTACAGGATCGCGTTGTCGCCGTCGACCTTGGTCGCACCGGCGTCGACGATGGACGCGTGGCGCGAGCCGACGAAGTCCATCGAGACGGCGTCGGGGGCCGTGGTGAAGTCGATCTGGCGCTTCAGCGGCGAGTGCAGCGAGACGTCGCGGAGGTACTCGAGGACCTCCTCGCGGGTGGTCTCGCGGCCCAGGCGCAGGCTCAGGATCGCGATCGAGACGTCCGGGACGGGGACGCGGATCGAGCTGCCGGTGATCGGCGCCTTCAGGTCGGGCAGCGCCTTGGCCACGGCGGAGGCGGCACCCGTCTCCGTGATGACCATGTTGAGCGGCGCGGAACGGCCGCGACGGTCGGCCTTGTGGTAGTTGTCCAGGAGGTTCTGGTCGTTCGTGAACGAGTGGACCGTCTCCACGTGGCCGCGCAGCACGCCGTACTCGTCGTCCATGGCCTTGAGCGGCGGGACGATCGCGTTGGTGGTGCAGGAGGCGCAGGACAGGATCTGCTCGTCCGGCTTGATCGTGTCGTGGTTGACGCCGTGCACGATGTTCGGCACGTCACCCTTGCCGGGCGCGGTCAGGACGACCTTGTCGATGCCGGGGCGCAGGTGCTTGGAGAGGCCCTCGCGGTCCCGCCACTTGCCGGTGTTGTCGATCAGGATGGCGTCGTTGATGCCGTACGCCGTGTAGTCGACCTCGGAGGGGTCGTTGGCGTAGATCACCTTGATCGTGTTGCCGTTGGCGACGATGGTGCTGTTCGCCTCGTCGACCGTGATCGTGCCCTGGAACTGGCCGTGGATGGAGTCGCGGCGCAGCAGCGAGGCGCGCTTCACGAGGTCCTGGTCGCCGCCGCCGCGGACGACGATCGCGCGCAGGCGCAGACCGTTGCCGGAGCCGGCCTTCTCGATGAGGAGGCGGGCGACGAGACGGCCGATGCGGCCGAAGCCGTAGAGGACGACGTCGCGTCCGTCACGGCGCTCGATCTTGTTCTCACCGGTGGCGCCGGCGACGGCCTCGGCGGTGAACTCCGCCACCGAGAGACCGCGGCTGTCGGTCTTGTAGTCCGCGGCCAGCACGCCGATGTCGATCTGGCACGGGCCCAGGTCGAGAGTCGTGAGCGTCTCGAGGAACGGCAGCGTCTCGGTGACCGAGAGCTCCTCGCCGTCGATCTGCCGGGCGAAGCGGTGGGTCTTGAGGATGCTGACCACCGACTTGTTCACCAGGGAGCGGCTGTGGACCAGGACGGTGACGTCCTGCTCCCGGTGCAGCTTCCCGATGATCGGGATCATCGACTCCGCGATCTCCTCGCGGTTCTTCCAGCTGATGAACGAGTCGTCATTGACAGTCACAGGATTATCTTTCGAGCTAGGCGGCGCTCACATGTTAACCCGCGGCCGGTTTGATCAATCAAGGGGTGCCGAACCGTACGATGGGTCACGTCGGGATCCGCCGCGGTCGGGCGGACCCACCTACCAGGATGCGGGGGCATGGTGGTGAAGTTCGGGCTGCTCGGATCACTCGTCGTCCACGACGGGACGGAACTGAGGCCGGTGACCGGTCCCAAGGTCCGCGTCCTCCTCGCCGCACTGCTGCTCCAGGCCAACCGCACGGTCTCCCGGGACGCCCTCAAGGAAGCCCTCTGGGGCGCCTCGGTCCCCGCCAGCGCCGACGCCGCCCTCGCCAACCACCTCACCCGGCTCCGCCGCGTCCTCGCCGCC
>NZ_MWIG01000226.1:0-12072 GCF_002156145.1 Streptomyces sp. NRRL B-24572
CGGCTGGCTCGTCGGCGTCGTCGCGGTCGCCGCCGCCTCCGCGGCCATGGTGCCGTCCGCCGCCATCATCGTCGGCATCTCCAGCCTCCTGTCCCGCAACCTGCTCAGCGCCGGCAACGAACGCGCCCAGCTGCGCACCAACCACGTGTGCGTGATCGGGGCCGCGACGCTCGCCCTCGTCCTCGGCCTCGCCCGCCCCGGACTCCTGTCCGACCTCCTCCTGCTCACCTACGGAGGCCTCACCCAGCTCGCCCCGGCGATCGTCATGGGCCTGGCGAAGAAGGTCCGCCTGGACGCCGTGCCCGCACTGCTCGGCATCCTGACCGGCGTCGGCGTCCTGATCTGGCTCACCTTCGGCGGCGTGGACGTCGGCACCTTCGACACCGGACTCATCGCCCTCCTCCTCAACACGGCGGTTACCGCCGTCGCCCAGCTGGTGGTGCGGTCCCGCTCCACCGCCCCGGTCCCGGCCGAGGCCAACTGACCGACCGCCGGGCCGCGCGCGCCGGGAGGCCGCGTGGTCCGGCGGTCGGGCGGGGGCAGAGGACGGACGGGCGTACTGCTGCTCGGGCGGAGGGGCCGACCTGCCGGAACCCCTTGCCGTCGCTGGAGTGCTGTTCCCCCTGAGCGCGGGTCGTGTACGCCAACGTGTCGCTCCCCCTACGCAGGCGCGGTGGTGATCAGGGGCGTTGTGCGGTGCGGAGCCGGGCCAGGGTGCGGCGGCCGCGCTCCACCAGCTCGGGGTCGCCGTGGGCGGCGCCGTAGCAGATGCCGGAGACGGCATCCAGGACGGACAGGATCCTGAAGTGGGCTTCTTCCACCGGGGTGAAGGGGCGGCCGTAGCCGTCCATCACGGCTTCCAGGAGGTCGGGACGGCCGTGCCACGCATCGGAGAGCCGCACGAAGTCCCGTACCGCCGGTCCTTCTTCCGACCGTTCGAAATCGATCACATACAAGATGTCGGCGTCTTCGTCCCAGCGCAGATTGCGCAGCTGGAAGTCGCCGTGCGTGGGCACCACGTCCAAGGCGGCCAGGTCGGCGCCCTTCTCGGCTGTGGCACGGACGAACTCTTCGTCCCCGGGCGCGAGATGGGGCCGGGCCCCGTCCAGGTGACGCTCCAGCTTTCCCACGGGCAGCGTGCCGCCGGCCGGCCGGGGTGGAGCGCTGCGATGGACGGCCGCCGCGAGTCGTCCGATGCGGTGGAAGATCCTGCGCTGCTTCTCGGGCGGGTGGGTGGCGCCGTGCAGGGATCGGCCTCCGACCGCGGTGAGCACCACGGCCCGCAGTGATGCATCGGCGGCCACCAGGCGTGGCGCGGCCGCGCCCAGAGAGGGGACCCAGCTGCGGAGGGCCGTCACCTCACGCCGGTGGAAGCGGTCGTTCTGGTGGATCTTGACGTACCAGGTGCCGCCCTCGGCGCCACGCGCTTGCCATACACGGCTTTCCTCACGAACCCAGGAAACGTCCGTCCAGCCGGTGACGCGGCCCACCGCCCGCTCGGTGAAGGCGCGCACCGCCTCCTCCGGGACGGCGCCGCGGATGCCGTGGCCGGGGACCAGGACCAGCCGGTCGACGGCCGGGTCGTAGGCGATCGGGTCACCGGGATCCTGGAAATGCAGTGCGACCGGCGCGCCGGCCCGATAGGCGTCCAGACCGGCCCTGCAGTAGGCGACCATCGGCTCCGGCAGGCCGTCGAGCGGGAACCACCCGATCGCATCGCACTTGTCCGGTTCGATCACCCGCGGTGTGCCGTGCCAGCGGCGGACCTCGAAGAAGAAGCCGACCCTCTCCTGTCCGCCCGGGGGCCGGTGGTGCACTGTGACGGCTGCGCGGGCATCGGCCGGATCCACGACGAGCCCGGTCTCCTCCCGCGTCTCGCGTACGACGGCGGCGACGACGGTCTCCCGCTCCACGTGCCCCGACGGCGCGTGCCACAGGCCCGCCGCGTACACGTCACCGGCCCGCCGGGACAGCAGTACCTCCGGGCCCCGTTCCCCGTCGCGGACGGCGAGCAGGTGTACGTCCACCGGCACGGTGTGCCGCCCGCCGCTCACGCGTCCCCCGGCAGTACCCGCAGCGCAGCGGCACCAGCCGGCAGCGACCAGCTCAGCGCCTTCGGCCCCGTACCGGAGGTGACGCGCTGGATCCCGGCGCCGTCGGAGAGGTCGACCCGGTACGTCTCCGGGCGGTCGGCCCGTACCCAGCGGGCGTACAGGTCCTCGAGTTCGGCCCACACGTCCCGCGGTCCGTGGACGCGGACGGTCGCGTCGTCCGATGGCGGCACGAGCCGGGTGGGCCGCGCCGTGCCCGGGTGCGCCTTGATCCGCGCGCGGTGGTCCAGGGCGGTCAGCCACCGGTATCCCAGCATCGGCCGGTACCCGCTCGGCCGGCCCCGCAGGACCGCTTCGATCCGGCCGGCGTCGGCGCGGATGACGAGGAGCTGTCCGGGCCGGCTCGGCGTAGGGGTCGCGAGCGTGGTCAGCAGCCGTCCCCCGGGAGCGAGTTGCGCCACCCACGCCGGCGGGACGCACGGCACCCCGATGCCGGAGTGGATCCGGTCGTACGGGGCCCGGTCCTCGTGTCCTTCGAGTGCGTCACCCTCGACCACCGCCGCGCCGACGCCGAGGGTCTGGAGGGCTTCGACGGTGGCGGGGATGAAAGTGGACATGGAGGTCATGTGGCCGCCGGTCACCGGACCGCGGGCGAGAGCGTCGAGGGGCTCGCCGTCGCGCTGGAGCAGGATCGACGCGTCGTTGTGGATCAGGTCGAGCCACTCTTCGCGGTCGTCGGGGTGGGAGCCGTCGAGGAGGCGCCAGTCGATCGGATCCGCGCCGGGGCCGCTGACCCGGACGTAGGCGTGGGGGAGGAGCGTCTCGCGGCGCACGTGGAGCAGGGCGTCGCGCAGCAGGGGGTCGGTCAGGGTTCCCGTGGAGGTGAGGCGGTCGACCATGGCGGCACGACGACTGCTCGTCGCGCCGGGCTGGAGATCAAGGGACATGCGGGCTGTCCTTCGCGGGTGACGGGGCGGTCGCGGGCGTGGTGGTCGGGCGGCGCCGGCCGGTGAGGTCTCCGGCAGTCCTGCCGGGACGAGGTGCGGGGCGGGTCCGGCGAGTGGTGCCGCGCGTACGCAGGAATACGGAGGTGGGTGCGGCGCTCTGCGGCAGACCGGTGGCCGTCACGATCGGCTCCGCCCCGGCCGCCGGGCCAGGGTGTGCACCAGGTGACCGAGATCCCGGTAGGGGCTGCGCCAGGAGGCGGCCCATTCCAGATCCAGAGCCGCCTCGTACGCGGCCCTTCCCGGGGTCCAGGCGTCATCGAGGTGGTCGTGGAAGATCCGTACGCCCTGCCAGGCCAGCGGCGTGAACCCCTGCCCGGCAGCCAGTCGGTCGAGGGTTTCGGCGGTGTCGCCGCGGGTCTCCAGACCGAGGTTGCCGGGGCTCCTGTCCGCTTCGGACTCGATGAGTCGGCGCGCGCTCTCGTAGTCACCGGCCAGGGCCTCGCGTACACCGATGGCCCGGCGGTTCTTGGCGAGGATGCTCAGCAGGCCTCCGGGTGCGACCCGTTCGGTCAGCCGGGCGAGCGCCTCGCCGGGTTCGTCCAGGTACATCAGAACGCCGTGGCAGCAGACCGCGTCGAACACCTCGCGGCCGAAGGAGAGCCCGTCGATGCCGGCCTCCACCAGCTCCACGCGCCCACGGAGTTCAGGCAGGGCCGCCAGACGGCCGGCCGCAACGGCCAGCATGCGGGGGTCCGGGTCGGCGCCGGTCACCTGGTGCCCGGCGGCGGCGAGCCGGATCGTCATCTCGCCGGTCCCGCAGCCCACGTCCAGGATCCGTACGGGTGACGCGGGCAGTTCGGCGTGCAGGCGGCGCTCGACGAGGTCGTGGCGCAGTCGGCCCCGGGCGCTGTCGGAATGCTCGGCGTAGGCGGCGCCGACGGCAGAGAAGCCGGTCACCGTGACCACCCCATCTCCGTATAGGGGCGGCCGGCCCGGATCCCCTCGATCGCCGCGCGGGTGTAGGGGACGATCGCGTCCGGGAGGTCGTCGATGTCCCAGTACTGCCAGGCGACGGTCTTGTCCGGCTCCCGGAGCTCGGGTGTGCCCTCCCATGCACGCGCGTGGAAGAAGAGCTGGATCCTGGGCGGGGCACCGGGCCGGTCGACCGCGTGCACCGTGTGGACGAGGGTGAGGTCGTCCGCGCTGAGGACCAGGCCCGCCTCCTCGTGTGCCTCGCGCACCAGGCATGCGGTCGCCGCCTCGTACTCGCAGTGACCCGCGAGAACGTGCCACATCCCGCCCGCGTACGCCGAGTCGGGATGGCGTCGGCCCAGCAGGACCCTGCCGTCCTGTTCGAGGACGAGGTGGACGCCGACGATGTGGGGCTCGGTGCCAGGGGGCACCGTCGCGGTCACGGTCTTCACCGGCCGGTGGCCGGCGTCGAGGGGCTTCGCGCGCAGTGTCGGTGACCGGACCTCGTCCTGCGGCAGCCAGACGGCCCCTGAGACTTCCTCCTCCTGGAGGACGAGGTCGGGGCTGTCGGGGTTGAGCAGCACCCCGGAGAGCGCGTCGCGCTCTCCGGGGTGCCGGCCGAGGTGCTCGCGGACCGTGGATCGCAGGTGGTCGCGGGACGGGCGCATGTCAGTACCTCACCAAGGTCGAGACGAACGTCAGAAGCGGGAGAGCGTAGGAGGAAGTGCAGGGCACGACAGAACCTCGCAGTGGTGGTCACGGGGACGGGGGTGGGACAAGGCCGCCGGGGAATCGCGTCGTGCCTCGGCGCCGGCCGCCTTGGAGGCCGGCTGAGCCTTGAAGACCGGCCGACAGGGCTCGGCAGCGACGGCTACCGGAGGTGGTTCCTCAGCACCTCCTCCGCCTCGTCGAGCCGCTCACGCAGAACGACAGCGGCCTCCACGCGGTCCCGGGCGTACGCCTCCAGCGACTCGGTGACGGGGCCGAGGCCGTCCACGAGCGTGTTGAGCGGATACACGGTGCACCCCAGGTACGCGGCCGTCAGCCGTACCACGCTCACCAACTCCTCCACCGAAACGGCCGGATGACGCCGGTGGTAGGCGGCGGCGAGGCGCCCCATCCCCTCGGGCCAGTCCGGCTGGGCGAGGACGGTACGCGGGTCGAGCGCCAGCCGGCCGAGCTCCCACATGAGGCCGCGCCGCCCCGGCGCGGCGAAGTCGATCACCGCCGCGACACCGTCCCCGCGCAGGAGCACGTTCGGGCCCGACAGGTCTCCGTGCACCAGCTGCGAGACCGTCCGTTCCGGCGCCCCCTCCAGCAGCCGCTCCACCGCCGGCAGCCCGGCCAGCCGCTCGCGTGCCGTCTCCAGCGCCCACCGCTCGAAGTCCGTACGAGGAGGATCCGTCTCGTAGCGGTGAACGAGGCCTTCGAGCCGGGACCGGCTGCGCACGGGGTCGACCGCCCTGTCGCGGGCATCGAGCCGGGGCGGCCCGAACCGGTGGCGGGCCAGACCACGGTGCAGGCGGCCGATCGCCTCCCCGACGGCCTCCCATCGACGTCCGGTGAGCCGGCCGTCGGCGGTGACCGTGTCGCGCAGGTATCGGGTGACCGACATGGTCACCTTCCCGTCCGAGGCGACCAACCGCTTCTGGCCGACCGTGTAGCGGGCGCGGGCGACGGGTACGCGGCACAGCCGGGCGTACTCGCTCAGCGCGGCGGCGCTCTCGGCCGTCTCCCGGCCCGTGCCGGCCGGGTAGGTCTTGACGAACCAGGCGGTGCCGGTCTTCGTGGTGGCCACGTAGTTACGAGTCGCGGTCCCGGACGGCCCCGGAGCCACCGACGCCGGAACGATGCCGAACTCGGAGGCGAGCATCAGCGTCACGAGCGAGATCCGGTCTCGGGGGGTTGCGGTGCTCACGACGGGTCTCCTTCACGTGCGGTCCCGCGCCGGGGCGCGAAGCGGGCGGGGAAACGGGGCATGCGGCCATCGGCAGCGGTGAGCGATGAGAACACGGCTCCTTCTCGGCTGTGCCCGTACGGGACGGGCGGGGGCGGAAGCGATCAGCGGTCCCGGGAGAGTTCCAGCAGTTCGGCGAAGGTTCCGCCGCCGTGGACGAGGTCGTCGTACCGGCCCTGTTCGGTGATCCGGCCGTGCTCCGTCACGGCGATGTGGTCCGCGATCCGGGTGTTCTCCAGACGGTGGGTGACCACGATCGTGATGCGGTCGGAGGCGATGGCCTTGATCTGCTCGAAGATCTGGTGTTCACCGCGCGGATCCATCTGGGAAGTGGGTTCGTCGAGGATCGACAGCCCCGGGCGCCGGTACAGGGCCCGGGAACACGCGATGCGTTGCCACTGCCCGCCGGGGAGTTCCGTGCCGCCGAAGACATCGCGGGACAGGAGAGTGTCCAGGCCGGCGGGAAGGTCCTCGACGGCCCCGCGAAGACCGACCGCGTCGACGGCCGCCCACACCGGGACGTCGTCGTGGGTACGGGGCTGACCGAGGGTGATGTTCTCGCGGACGCGCAACGGCCACTGCGCGAAGATCTGCGGCACCAGGCCGGTGTTCGCCCGCACCGTGGCGGGGTCCACCTCGGCGAGCGGATTGACGGAGTACTGCCCGCTGTGCGTGATCTCCGCCGGTGGGGGTGGAGGCGGTGCGGCGGTGTCCTGCAGTGCGTTGGAGACGGCCGAGGTCAACGTTGGTCCCCCTGACGGTTGTCCGACGTGGTCATGGGGTTCAACGACACCGGCGGGATATCGAACACATGTATTTCGGTCTTCCTCGGAACCTTGAGATTCGGGGCGCGGCGGAGAGTGGAGGATGCATCGATCCGCCTCCGGCAACAGGACAGGAGAGAAACGGAGTTGGCCGAAACGCCGGTGGTGCCGGTTCGTAGGACTCTACCGACCCGGATTGTCGCGGACTCCCGGAGAAGTAGGGTCTGTCATCGCCCCGCCCACGCGACTTGGCAGGTGGGCTCGTTGTCAACGTCGATGTCCGCACCCCCGTCCTTCGACGCGGGCGGCGCCGAGACACCCGTGCGCCCGCCGGGCGCCCGTGTCTTTGCAGGGGCGTCCCGTCCAGAGGGTGCCCCTACCAGTGGGTGAGGTCGTAGACGCCTGCGGGGGCGTAGGGGTCCTGGGCGGGGGAGCGGTTGTCGAGTTCGTCGAGGACGAGTGAGGGCAGTGCGGCCATGAGGGCGGTGTTGCCGGCACGTACGCGGCCGTTCTCGTCGTGGAGGGAGACATCGAGTCCGACAGAGCCTGCGGTGCCGGGTGAGGTGACGTACAGGCGAGCGGTGGTGGGGTCCCGCAGCAGGAAACCGTCCAGCCGCAGGCGGCTGCTGTCCTCCGGATCGTCCTGGGGCCAGAGCATGGAGGCGGCCGCGTGGAGCGCGTCGCCGAGCTCGAACGTGACGTGGTCGAGGGCGTCGAGCACGTGTCGGCGGGCATCGGCGAGGGAGATGCCCAGGGGGTCGGTGCCGACGGGGACGGGGGGATGGACGAGGGCCTGCCGGAGGGCCGCGACCAGGTGGGTCCAGGGGATGTTGTCGCCCTCCGGGTGGACCAGGGGCACGTCGTACGCCACGGAGCCCTCCGGCCGGCGACCGTCCCGGAGAACGACACGGGTGACACCTCGATGCTCCGGCGGCAGCAGGACACCGCGGACCAGGCCCGCGCCGGCGGTGCCCGAGAGCGGCGACGACGTGAAGCGGAGCAGTTGCCACATCAGGATGCGGTGCAGCTCCGCCAGTCTCTCGTCGTCCCACCCCGGCAGCAGTTCCTGCGTCATCCCTGGTCGACCTCGCCGGGGCAGCGGTTGTGCGGGACGTTGCGACAGTACGCCGTGATGACGACCTCCGGACGACAGTGATCCAAGACGATCCGCTGACGTCCTACCGTAACCGTTCGTCACGGAGAGTTCCGATAACTCGGGGGAGCCACGGCTGGCCCCGGCCGTTCGGGCCCCGCGATGGGATCGCCGGCCCGTCGAGGTCGTGCAGATCACTGTCGTACGGACCGGGCGGCGGGGGACCGGTTTCTCGGCGTCGGCTGCGTGAAGGCGCGGCTGCCCGACGACGGCTCTGGCCGGTCCGGACACCGAACCGGTGCCGAGCGCCGGCCCACGACGAAGCGCCGCCGATACGATCCATGCGTGTGCACCTACGCCTTAGTCCATTACAAGCTGCACTACGCGTGCGTACCGTGCCGGATCAGCTTCAAGCGGCATCCCCGCGACGTCGGACACACGTGCCCGCGCTGCGCAGGGCCGCTGCTGTGTGCGGGACACGACTTCGCGGCACCCCGCCGCAGCAACCGAAAGGCATGGTCGGTGGTCGCGGCGGTCCTGGGCGCCGGGTTGCGTTACGAGGGCTTCGAGACCTGTGGATGCGGGCGGGAGCCGAAGTTCCGCCCCCGTACCCGTGCCCAGTTGCGCGCCCGCCGCATCGTCGCCGCCCGGACCGGCACCCCGCTCGCGGAGCTGCTCGGTCGGGCCGACCCGCTGGAGGCCACTGATCCCGGCAAGGGCGGGTGACGGCGGAGGGCGTCGGTCCGACCGGGGAGGACGAGCCGTGACGTGCGCCTTCGCCTTCCTACGTGGGCGGTTGGAGAACGCTGCGGGGGCCCGCACAGCGGGCCCCTTCCTGCGTCACCCGCCGGCGTAGCCCGCGGTCGGCCGTGACCACCAGACACGGCCGGCCGTTCGCGTTCCGGGCCAGTTCGGCGATCAGGTCGTCGCCGCTGCCGGGAGCTTCCTCGACTCGCACGCCGGGCACCGAGGCGACGCCTCGGGCGCCGCCCTCGACGACCAGGACGATCTCGTACGGCCGCGGGTACGGGCCGTCGGCCGGTCCTCCGGTCGCGGCGAGCCGGTCACGCAGCCGCTCGGCGGCTGCGCGCCGGTCGCGCCACCAGCCGTCCGGCACCGATCCCACGACGTTGGCTCCGTCCACCACCAGCAGGGGACGGAGAAGCGGGTCATCGGCATTCACGGCTCCATGATGCCAAGGAACCGACCTCCACGTACCCGACCTCCACGTACGCGGCGGAGGGAAGGGCCCGGTGGAACAGGCGGGCCGTGTCGGGACGAGGGCGACCAGGAGACGGAGCACGGCCGCCCCGCCGAAAGTATGAGGGGGGCGCTGCCTTCCGGGCGGGGGACCGGCCATCGGGTGGATGTCCCCTGCGCGGCCGTGGACGAGGGCGGGGTCATGGACGACGAGACACCGTTGGCCTTCTCGGCCTCCGCTTTCCCGACCCGCCTCCGCTCCCGTGCCCCCGGGCGCCCGCGTTCCCGCCGTACCTCCGGGAGCGCAGGGGTGCTGGGGTCGGCTCTCCTCACGATCGCGGCCGAGGGGCTTCCGGCCCACGCGGCCCATGTCGTGCCGCCCCGGCCGGTGATCCGCGTGGATGCCGACCGGGACGGTCTGGTCACCCCGGCCGACGGCGCCGGCAAGGGCGCGTGGAGCCAGGACCGCGGCGCGCTGATGCTGCCCGACGTGGATGACGACCAGCGACGCTGCCCCACCGCAGAGCCCGGAGGCGAACGCCTGCCAGACGAGCGGCTGGCGGGCTGCGTCGACTCCTCGGACGCCTGTGCCGCTCCCCGGACGCGTGGGGTCACTTGGTGGATCCCAGTGCGACGTTCGTGTCTTTGCCGCCCCAGCCGGCCGGGCTGCGCCAGATGACGTGGACGCGGAAGACGTCGAGGATCGTGCTCACCGACCAGTCCTCGGCGGGCGGTTCGGGGAGGACGAGGTAGAGGCCGTCGGCCGGGGCGGGCAGGGTGTGGTTGATCTCGAGCAGCCGGGTCGCGCCCTCACGGAGGTCCGCGTAGGTGGAGCGGCCCGCGCCCAGGGCCTCGTAGAGGAAGAGACCGTGCTCGGTGGCGCAGCTGACGTCGACGACCGGCGAGTCGACCGGCTGGAGGTCCGCCCAGAGGAGTGATGCCTTCAGTGCGTGACGGACCGCTTCGTGCTTCTTGCACGCGCGGTCGGTGCCGGCGGCCGTCTCCAGTGCGTGAAGGAGGCCGTCCTTCGTGGTCGCGGTCGGTGTTGCGACGGTGGCGTCCGCGGTGGTCATCTGCACTTCTTCCTTCTGATCGGGTTGCGTCGGGGCGACGGGGACCGCGCCGTCGGAGTCCGGCTTCGTTGCCGTGCCGAAGCGCTCCTGGAGCTCTCGCCGCGCTTCGGCGAGGGGCCCCGCCCAGCCGGAAGCGGCCAGCCCCTCCGCGAGCCGGCCCACGTCGAAGGTGCCCTCCTTGAGCGCGCGGTTGGTCGTCGCGGCGAGGTCGCGAAGGACTCCGAGTCGTTCCCTGTCCGGATCGCCGAACAGGTGAAGCACGTCGACCCAGTCGGCCTGGTCCCGTCGGAGGATGCGGTTGGCCATGCCCTGGAGTTCGGAGAGGCGGCTGCGGGCGTCAGGGACGTCGCCGTCGCTCCCGGCCAGTTCTCCGAGAACGTCCAGTGCCGCGAGATAGCGCCCCGCCATCCGCTCCGAGACGGGCGACCGGCCGCGCTGATCGGCGGTGAGCACCGTCTGACTCGTGTCGTTCGCGAACACCCAGCAGTCCAGCTCGTCACCCCGGCGCGGGGGAACCGAGCCCTGGCGGACGGTGAGCACGAGCGGTCGGTCGATCACCGGAGACAGCGGCCTGACCTTGTACCGACCGCCGGAGACGTGGCCCACGACCTCGACCCGGACGTCGCTGCCGATCCGGGGAAGGCTTTCCGCCGCGCCCGCCGGTCGGGCGTCCGGCGCCGCGGGTTCGGTGCCGTCCGCGGAGGCGGTGAGCGCCGCCGGCAGCGGGGCGGTGTGCAGGACGGTGAGGCTCTGGGTGCTGCGGGTGAGGGCCACGTACAACTGGCGCAGCCCGGCGGGGCCGCGGTCGGCGATGGTGGCGGGCTCGATGACCAGCACGTGGTCGTACTCCATGCCCTTGGCCTGGGTGGCGGCCAGTACGGACACGGCCTCGCGGTGCTGCTCGCCGACGGCGCCGTCCTCGTCGATCCTGCGGCTGATCGCGTCCAGCCAGTCCGAGTCGTCGGGGACGATGACGGCCACGGATCGGGGGGTGCTGCCGTCGCTGGTGTGTACGAGCCGGGCCACCTGCTCGACGGTGTCGTCGAGCAGCTTCCACGGCTCGGTCGCCACGGTCCGTACCGCGTCGGCCCCCGCCTCGCGGACGGCCCGTGGGTACGGCAGCGACGGGGCGATCACTCGGGCGAGCGGGGCGACGAACTCCATGATCTCGGCGGGGACGCGGTAGCTGGTGTCGAGCCGGGCGACGCTCCAGTCGCCGTGGTCGGAGAGGAGCGCGCCGAGCAGGTCCCAGCTCGTCGGGATGTGGGCGCCCGTCGCCTGCGCGAGGTCGCCCAGGACGGTCATGGAGCCGCCCGCGGCGCAGCGCCGCCGCAGGGAGCGGGCCTGCATGGGCGTGAGGTCCTGGGCCTCGTCGACGACGATGTGACCGTAGCGCGGTGGGGTGTCGCCGCTGATCAGCACGCGGAGCTCTTCGAGGCACACGTGGTCGTCGAGGGTCCACGGGTCGGCGTCGGCGCTGGCGGCGCGGGCTCGCAGCAGGGCCGCCCGCTCGTCCTCGTCGAGGATGCCGTCGGCGCAGTCCCGCAGGAGGTCGGCCGAGTCGTAGAGGCTGCGCAGGGCCTCCCGGGGGCCGGGGGACGGCCAGACGCGTTCGACGAGGCGCTCGACCCGGCGGTTGCGCTCCAGGTCACGGCGGATCGTGCCGGCCTGCCCGCGGCGCGGCGCGATGTCGGCGAGCTCCTGGAGGAGCCGGTCGACGAACAGGCCGCGGAAACGGTCGCGCCGCTCCCTAAAGGGCCCGTCACCGGCGTGGGCCCGGTCGAGGAGGGCGAGGACCTCGGACTTCGGCACGCGCAGGGTCGTACTGCCGGCGGTGACGACGATCGCGGGCTCGTCGCCCTCGAAGGAGGGCTCGACGGTGAGGGCGTCGAGGGCCTCGGGGCGGTAGTCGCTCTCGACGCGACGCCGCAGCACGGCCGCCATGCGGTCGTCCGACTTCACGAGGCGTGCCTTCGGCGAGTCGGCGCCGAGGGTCTCGCCCTCCCACAGCCGGT
>NZ_MWIG01000227.1:0-2950 GCF_002156145.1 Streptomyces sp. NRRL B-24572
GAGCTCCTCGACCGCGTCCACCGGAACGCCGAGGCCTAGACTCCGCCCCATGACGACCGCTCCGAAGTCCCTCGCCTCCGACCTCGCTCCCACCGGCACCCTCCGCGCCTCGATCAACCTCGGGAACCCCGTGCTCGCCCAGGGCACCCCCGAGGCGCCGGCCGGGATCACCGTGGACCTGGCGCGGGAGATCGCGGCCCGGCTCGGCGTCGGCGTCGAGCTGCTCTGCTTCGACGCGGCGCGGAAGTCCTTCGACGCGATGGCGGACGGCCGGGCGGACCTCTGCTTCCTCGCCGTGGACCCGGCCCGGGAGACGGAGGTCGCGTTCACCGCCCCGTACGTCGTCATCGAGGGCGTGTACGCCGTGCCGCGCGGCTCGGCCCTCACCACCGTCGAGGAGGTGGACGCGCCGGGCGTGCGGATCGGGGTCAAGAAGGGCTCCGCCTACGACCTGTTCCTGTCGCGGAACCTCGCCCACGCGACGGTGGTGCGGGGAGAGGAAGGCGTCGACACGTTCCGGGACCAGGGCCTGGAGGTGGGTGCCGGCATCCGCCAGCCGCTCACGGCTTACGCCGCCGCGCACCCGGAAGTGCGCCTGATCGAGGGCCGGTTCATGGAGATCCGGCAGGCCGTCGGGACGACGGTCGGCCGCCGTCCCGAGACCGTCGCGTTCCTCCGCGACACGATCGAGGAACTGAAGGCGAACGGCTTCGTCGCGGAGTCGCTGCGGCGCTCGGGGCAGGACGAGGAGCTGGTGGCGCCGCAGGCCTGAACGCCCGAGGGCCCGGCCGCACTGCGCGGCCGGGCCCTCGGGGGTACGTGCGGGTCAGTACAGCCCCTTGAAGGTGCCCCACCCGCTGCCGATGGCCACCCGGGTCCCGTACGCCCCGGTCCCGGTGCCGCTGTAGCGCCACAGCTTCCCGGCGGTGTCGCGGGCCAGGAGGTCGGCGCGGCCGTCCCCGGACAGGTCGCCGACGCCGACGAGCGAGGAGTACCCGCCCCAGCCGGAGCCGACCTTCACGCGCGCGGTGACGCCGCCGGTCGCGGTGCCGTAGTACCGCCAGAGCACTCCCGAGGCGTCGACGCCGAGGAGGTCGCCGCGGCCGTCGCCGTTGAGGTCGCCGGCGCCGACGAGCTTCTTGTACAGCTTCCAATTGGCGCCGATCTTCACGCGGGTCTTGAGCCGGTGGTCGGCCGTACCGCCGTAGAAGTACACGTCACCGGTGGACGCCTGACGGACGACGAGGTCGGCGTACCCGTCGGCGTTCACGTCACCGGGGGACGTGATCACGTCGTACTGTCCCCAGCCCGTGCCGACGAGCGTGTACGGCGAGGAGGCCGAGACGACCTTCCCGCAGCCCGGCCGGTAGGCGCGCAGCTGGTCGCCCACGCGCGCGTAGACGTCGGCGCACCGGTCGCCGTTCAGGTCGCCCGTCGGGACGAAGACGGACGAGGTCGCGAACTTCGTCCCCGTACCCGCGATCCGCGCGGACAGCGCGCCCGTACCGGTCCCCCGGTACATCGACACGAGCCCCGTCGTGTCCATCACCAGCAGGTCGCCGAAGCCGTCGTCCCCGGCGAGGTCGCGCCAGACGGCGGCGCCGCCGGTCACGGACACCGCTCCGGAGGCGGTGAGATCCGCGCCCTGGCCGTCGGCGGGCTTCACGGTCAGCGCCCACGTGTAGGCCCCGTTCGCGACGAACTTCCCGGCCGCGTCCTTGCCGTCCCAGGAGGGCGCGACGACGCCCCGGGCCTCACCACCGGTGAGGGTACGGACGACCTTGCCGGTCAGCTTGTGCTTGAGCGTGAGGGACCAGGAGGCGACGGGCTTGGAGAGCCACCAGCGGGGCTTCCAGGGGGCGGACTTGAGGTTGACGGACGCGGGGGCGTCGGCGTCGAGGGCGGTCAGCCCGCTCGTGGCGCCGCCGAGACCGACGACGCGGACGGCCCGCCAGGAGTCGATGTACGCGAAGCCCCCGCCGAAGCGGTCGACCGTCCAGGTCAGGGGCTCTTCGCCGGTCGAGATGTCCCCGTAGGCGAGAGGGCCGTAGAAGCTGTCCACCCGCGTGCCGGACCGGACGTCGCTCACCGTCAGCGAGTAGCCCATGGTGCTGTAGGAGCTGTAGACGAGGAAGCCGTCGCCCAGGTGCGGCTCGGTGGTGCGCTCGACCGAGACCTTGGTCGGTACCTTCTTCTCACGGTCGTACACGACCGCGGACGACTCCGAGCAGCGCCCGTAGAGCCACTTGCCGACGGCCTCGAGACGGTAGGCGACGCAGTTCCCCCCGAGGTGGTGCGTCTCGACGGTCGCACCCGTCCGCAGGTCGATCGCGGAGACGGTGTCGTCCGTCGCGGACGCGGTCCAGAGCCGGTTGCCCTGCAACGTCTGCCTGCCGTAGGCGGTGTCCCGGAGGACCTTCCCCGTCTCAATGTCCGCGACGATCGAGCGCGACCCGGCGGCCGTGGTGCCGAGGAAGGACACGTAGCGACCGGAGACGCTCTCGAACCGCTCCACCTGGAGCGTGCCCGGGTGGGCGAGCACGACCGTACGCGTGGTTCCAGCGGCTCCGGGCGTGGTCACCCGTGCCGTCACGGCGCAGTCGTAGCACGCCGACTGCCCGGCGGACGCCGGACGGTTCCCGTTCTCCAGGACGACCAGGCGGCCGTCTCCGGTGTCACGCCACCACGTCCCGATGCTCGTGCCGTCCGACGCGAGGACCGACGGGCAGTTCGGGCCGAGGGCTTCCAGCGCGTCACAGGTCCAGGCCGGCGCGGCCGTGCGCGTGCCGGTGAGGGACACGTCGAAGCCCCGGAGGGTGTCGGTGGTCGACTGCGTCTCCGTCACGACCCTGCCGTTGGCCATGGTCAGCGCGGTGTACGGAAGGGTCGGGGGAAGGGCCAGGACCCGGGCGGCGACCGGGACGCCGTCGGCGCCCGGCGCGATCCGCCG
>NZ_MWIG01000228.1:0-1061 GCF_002156145.1 Streptomyces sp. NRRL B-24572
CGCGGATCGGCGTCGTCATGTTCTCCGGGGTGTAGCCCCAGTCCTCCGGCATCGAGGCGCACCAGGCCTTGAGGACCTCGCGCCAGTCCAGCTCGCGGAAGGCGGAGGAGGAGTTGAGGATGCCGAGGCCGACGTTGGACGTGCCGTCGCCCATGCCGAAGATCCAGCCGTAGCCGGGGAGCAGCCGGTCCTGCGGCCCGCGCCGGTCCCACAGCTCGAGCCAGGACTCCAGGTAGTCGTCGTCGTGGCGGGGCGAGGTGAAGTACGTGCGGACGGCGACGCCCATCGGCCGGTCCTCGCGCCGGTGCAGGCCCATGGCGAGGGAGAGCCGGGTGGAGTTGCCGTCGGCGGCGACGACGAGCGGGGCGTGGAAGGTGACCTCGCGCTTCTCCTCGCCGAGCTTGGCGTGCACGCCGGTGATGCGGCCCGTACGGTCGTCGATGATCGGCGCGCCGACGTTGCAGCGCTCGTAAAGGCGCGCTCCGGCCTTCTGCGCCTGCCGGGCGAGCTGCTCGTCGAAGTCGTCGCGCTTGCGGACGAGGCCGTAGTCCGGGTACGAGGCGAGCTCCGGCCAGTCGAGTTCGAGCCGGACGCCGCCGCCGATGATCCGCAGGCCCTTGTTCCGCAGCCAGCCGGCCTCTTCGGAGATGTCGATGCCCATGGAGACGAGCTGCTTGGTGGCGCGCGGGGTGAGGCCGTCGCCGCAGACCTTCTCGCGGGGGAACGCGGTCTTCTCCAGGAGCAGGACGTCCAGTCCGGCCTTGGCCAGGTAGTACGCGGTGGTGGAGCCGGCCGGGCCTGCCCCGACGACGATCACATCTGCGGTGTGCTCGGAGAGGGGCTGCTCGGTCACGGCGGATCTCCCGAAGGGGTCGAGGGAAGGATGGGGAAAGTTTATGGGCGGAGGTGTCTGCGGGGGCCGCCCGGTCACGCCTTGGAGCCGCGGTCGGTCACGCGTGACCGGACCCGGTTCCCACGCGTGACCGACCGCGGCTCCAAGGCGTGACCGGGCGGCCCCCGCAGACACCTCCGCCCATAAACTTCCCCCATCCTCCCCTCCA
>NZ_MWIG01000229.1:0-9849 GCF_002156145.1 Streptomyces sp. NRRL B-24572
GTCCAGGTCCCCGAGCAGCTGAACGGCCACGGCCCCGTGACCGGCGACCGGCCGCTGGCCAAGCCGCCGGTGCGCAAGCTTGCCAAGGACCTCGGCGTCGACCTGGCGACGGTCACCCCGACCGGCCCGGACGGGATCATCACCCGCGAGGACGTCCACGCGGCGGCCGCCCCGGCGCCCGCCCCGGTCGTCGAGGCCCCGGCGCCCGTGGCGGCCCCCGCCCCGGTCGCGGCTCCGGTCCAGGCGGCGCCCGCCGCCGCGTCGGACGCCCGGGAGACCCGTATCCCCATCAAGGGCGTACGGAAGGCCACGGCGGCGGCGATGGTCGGCTCGGCCTTCACCGCGCCGCACGTCACCGAGTTCGTGACCTTCGACATCACGCGCACGATGAAGCTGGTCGAGGAGCTCAAGTCCGACAAGGACATGGCGGGCCTGCGGGTCAACCCGCTCCTGATCATCGCCAAGGCCGTCCTGGTCGCCGCCAAGCGCAACCCGGACATCAACGCGGCCTGGGACGAGGCGAACCAGGAGATCGTCCTCAAGCACTACGTGAACCTGGGCATCGCCGCGGCCACCCCGCGCGGTCTGATCGTGCCGAACATCAAGGACGCGCACGCCCAGACCCTGCCCGAGCTCTCGCGGTCCCTGAGCGAGCTCGTCGCCACCGCCCGCGAGGGCAAGACGACCCCGGCGGCGATGCAGGGCGGCACCTTCACCATCACCAACGTCGGCGTCTTCGGCGTCGACACCGGTACGCCGATCCTGAACCCCGGCGAGTCCGCGATCCTCGCGGTCGGTGCGATCAAGCTCCAGCCGTGGGTCCACAAGGGCAAGGTGAAGCCGCGTCAGGTCACCACCCTCGCCCTCTCCTTCGACCACCGCCTGGTCGACGGCGAGCTCGGCTCCAAGTTCCTGGCGGACGTCGCCGCGATCCTGGAGAACCCGAAGAGGCTCATCACCTGGGCCTGACGCCCCATGTGACCGTTTCACGTGAAACATCCGGTGGTGGCACCAGCCGCCACCGGATGTTTGGGTTCAGGGCATGGACCTCCCCCTCGAACCGCCCCACGGCGCCGGACCCGTACGCCTCGGCATGACCCTCGACGAGGCGGTCGCCGCCGTCTCCCCCCGGGGCGAGCCCCGCGTGCGCACCCGGCCGAACCGCGTTTCGGTGACCGTCTCGACCGCCTGCGACCGCGTCGGCGTCGAGGTGCTCCTGGAAGAGGAGAACACCGTCACGGCCGTCGAGCTGTGGTGGCCGGGGGAGCGGCGGGAGAGCTCGACCCGGGTGCTCCTGGGGGGCGTCGACGTGTTCCGTACGCCCGCCGACGAGCTGCTGAAGGGCCTCTCGGCGCACGACGCCGACGGCGAGGACCCGTTCGTCCCCGGCCTCTCGCTCGGCTTCACCCGCCGCACCTCCCAGGAGGTCCCGCGCCGGCCCGACGGCCTCCCCGTGCACTTCACCTCCGTCCTCGTCGGCGGCGAGGACTACTACGACCACCGGCTCCGGTGAGACTCCGGTAAGCAGTCCAGGATGCGGACGCGGCTGCCTGTTGCACCCCTGTTGTATCTATTCTGTGCGCATGCCATCAGCGCCAGCCGGTCCCGCCCCCCTGCCCACGAAGCAGCCACCCGCCGCCGACCGCGTCTACATGCACGTCAAGCAGGCCGTACTCGACCGGCGTTACGAGGGAGGCACCCTCCTCACCGAGGGCGAACTCGCCCAGGCCGTCGGGGTGTCCCGCACCCCCGTCCGCGAGGCGCTGCTCAAGCTGGAGATGGAAGGGCTCCTCAAGCTCTACCCGAAGAAGGGCGCCCTCGTCCTCGCCGTCTCCGCGCAGGAGATCGCCGACGTCGTCGAGACCCGGCTGCTCGTCGAGGAGTTCGCCGTCCGCCGGGCCGTGCCCGCGCCCGCCACCCTGATCGCCCGCCTCGAAGAGCTCCTGGAGGAGCAGAAGCGGCGCGCCGAGGCAGGGGACCTCGCCGAGGTCGCCGTCACCGACCGCTGCTTCCACGCCGAGATCGTCAAGCACGCCGGCAACCAGATCCTCGCCCGCCTCTACGACCAGCTCCGCGACCGCCAGTTGCGCATGGGCGTCGCCGTGATGCAGTCCCAGCCCGACCGCGTCGCCAAGAACATCACCGAGCACGCCGAGATCCTCGACCGCATCAAGGCCGGCGACGTCGAAGGCGCCGCCACCTGCGTCCGCCAGCACCTCAGCTGGGTCAAGGTCCTCGTCCGGGGTGAGGCCCGGTGAGCGCCCCGTCCCTGCCCGGAGACCCGCCCGGCGGGAAGCGCGCCGCCCTCGTCTGGGGCGTCGGCGTCGCCGTCTACTTCGTCGCCGTCATCTTCCGCACGTCCCTGGGCGTCGCCGGACTCGACGCCGCCGACCGCTTCGACGTCAACGCCTCCGCGCTCTCCACCTTCTCCATACTCCAGCTGCTCGTCTACGCGGGCATGCAGATACCCGTCGGCCTCATGGTCGACCGGCTCGGCACCAAGAAGGTCCTCGCCCTCGGCGTCGTCCTCTTCACCACCGGCCAGCTGGGCTTCGCGCTCTCCCCCTCGTACGGCACGGCGCTCGCCTCCCGCGCCCTCCTCGGCTGCGGCGACGCCATGACCTTCATCAGCGTCCTGCGGCTCGGCAGCCGCTGGTTCCCCGCCCGCCGCGGCCCGCTCATCGGCCAGGTCGCCGCCCTCTTCGGCATGGCCGGCAACCTGGTCTCCACCGTCTTCATCGCCCGCGCCCTGCACGGCCTCGGCTGGACGACCACCTTCGTCGGCAGCTCGCTGGCCGGCGTCGTCGTCCTCGTCCTGCTGCTGCTCCTCCTCAAGGACCACCCCGAGGGGTACGAGCCGGAGCCGGCCGCCCACGCGGGCGCCGCCTTCGTCCGCCGCCAGATCGCCGAGTCCTGGCGCGAGCCCGGCACCCGGCTCGGCATGTGGGTGCACTTCACCACCCAGTTCCCGGCCATGGTGTTCCTGCTGCTCTGGGGCCTGCCGTACCTCGTCGAGGCGCAGGGCCTGTCCCGGTCCACCGCGGGGACGCTGCTCACCCTGGTCGTCCTGTCGAACATGGTCGTCGGCCTCGCGTACGGGCAGATCATCGCCCGCCACCACGCGGCCCGCGCCCCGCTCGCCCTCGGCACGGTCGCGGCGACCGCCCTGCTGTGGGGGACCACCCTCGCGTACCCCGGCCACGCGCCGATGTGGCTGCTCGTCACCCTCTGCCTGGTCCTCGGCGCCTGCGGACCGGCCTCGATGATCGGCTTCGACTTCGCCCGCCCGGCCAACCCGCCGGAGCGTCAGGGCACCGCCTCCGGCATCGTCAACATGGGCGGTTTCGTCGCCTCGATGACGACGCTGCTCGCCGTGGGCGTGCTGCTGGACGCGACCGGCGACGACTACCGGATCGCGTTCTCCTCGGTCTTCGTCCTGGAGGCCCTCGGCGTCGTGCAGATCCTCCGCCTCAAGGCCCGCACCCACCGCAGGGAGCGGGAACGGCTCGTCGCGAGCCGCGTCGAGGCCGTGCACGTGCCCGTATAGAGAGTGCCGCGATCCACCGCCTGGAGAGCGCCGGGATCCACCGCCTGGAGAATGCCGCGATCCACCGCCTGGAGAGCGCCGGGATCTATCGGGGCGTCACCGCGAAGTTGTCCAGGATCGCCGCCGCGAGGCCCTCGTCGCCCTCGATCTTGACCCGGTCGGCCACCTCGGCCGGCCGGACCCGGCCGCAGGCGAGGCGTACGAACGTCTCCCAGTCCGTCGCGAGGGTCACCGCGGGGCCGAGGGACGGAGCCCCGTCGATCGAACCGCGGCCCTCCGCGTCGACCCGTACCGTCCGCAGGAACTCCACCGGACCGGTCACGTCGAGCACCACCGCCGAGGACGCGGGCGCCCCGGCGTCCTTCGCGACCACCTCCGGCAGCGCCTCCAGGAGCACGTCCCGGGCCACGAGCGCACCCGCCGAGTCCAGGTTGCCCGGCACGCCGAGCGCCGCCCGCAGGTCCTGCTCGTGCACCCACACGTCGAAGGCGCGGTCCCGGTAGGCCTGCTCCAGGGACCACTCGGCGCCGAGGGGAGCGCGGATCAGGTGCTCGGGGGAGCGGTTCTCGTTGCGGAGCTGACGGGCCCGCCGGATGAGGATGTACTCCAGCTCCGAGGTCATCTCCGGGGCGGTGTGGTGCCGCCGCACATCGACCTGGACCTCCATGTAGCGGGCGAAGTCACTGCGTACGTGGTACAGGTCACGGGGCAGGGAGTGGATCGGCCGCGGGTCGCCGAGCATCTCCGTCTCCATGCCGATCACATGGGACACGATGTCCCGCACCGACCAGCCGATGCACGGGGTCGGCCGGTTCCACTCGCCCTCCACGAGCGGCTGCACCAGCTCGGCTATCGCCTCGATGGAATGGGTCCAGGCGTCGGCGTAGTTCTGGAGGCTGGGATGGACGGTCACGGGACCCCTCGGCGGTTCTTCGGTGCGCGGGCTGAAAACACGACTGGGTGGGAGGCTCGGACGCTAAGTTACGCTGCCCGAAGGCACCCCGGCAGTGCTTTCGTGTGACGATCGTAGGCCGGTGTTGACGGCTCGAATGCCAGGACGGTGGTAGTGTGCGCGCCTCGCTGATCCAGATCGCGGTAGACCCGGACGAACCGGTCGAAGCACGTCGCGCCCGCGTGGCGCGGCTCGTGCGGGAGGAATCCGGCCGCGCCGACCTCGTGATCCTGCCGGAACTGTGGACCGTCGGGGCCTTCGCCTCCGACCTCTTCGCCGCCGAGTCCGAACCGCTGAACGGCCCCACCCACCGGGCCATGGCGGCCGCCGCCCGCGACGCCGGGGTCTGGCTGCACGCCGGCTCCTTCGTCGAGGCGGAGGGCGGCGCCCTCTACAACACCTCGCTCCTCCTCTCCCCCGACGGCGAACTCGCCGCCTCCTACCGGAAGATCCACCGCTTCGGCTTCGACAAGGGCGAGGCCGTCCTCATGGCCGCCGGCGAGGACCTCGTCACCGTCGACCTGCCGCTCCTCACCGTCGGCGTCGCCACCTGCTACGACCTGCGCTTCCCCGAGCTCTTCCGCGGCCTCGTCGACGCCGGCGCCCAGGCCTTCGTCGTCCCGGCCGGCTGGCCCGCCCTCCGCCGCGCCCACTGGACGCTCCTGGCCAGGGCCCGGGCCGTCGAGAACCAGGCGTACGTCCTCGCCTGCGGGACCGCCGGCACCCACGCGGGCGTGGAGCAGGCCGGCCACTCGATCGTCGTCGACCCCTGGGGCGAGACCCTCGCGGAGGCCGGTCCCGACGAGGAGATCCTGCGGGTCGTCCTCGACCCGGCGAAGGTCCGGGCGACCCGGGAACAGTTCCCGGCGCTGAAGGACCGGGTCCTGGGGATCGCGGCGCCGCGGCGGGCCTGATGACCGCCCCCGACGAAGCCGACGCCGTCGCCGCCTTCGCCGAGCTCTTCGGACCGCCGCCGGAGGGCCTCGCGATACCCGTCGACTGGGACGCGGTCGAGGAGTGGCTCGGCCTGCGGCTGCCCGCCGACTACAAGGCCGTCGCCACCGCCTACGGCCCCCTCGACATCGGCGAACGGCTGTGGCTGCACACCCCCTTCGCCAGCGACGCGCGCCTCTTCGACTACGGGGGCTTCGTCGAGAGCGGCCGCCGCGCCGCCCCCGGCGCCCTCCCCTTCGGCGCCACCCGCATGTCCGACACCCTGTACTGGGACACCACCGCCTCCGACGACCCGGACGAGTGGCCCGTCGTCGTCCACGTGCAGAACCTCGCGAACGCCGGCAAGGACCCCTGGCTCCGCCCCGGCACCACCCTCCTGCCCACCCTCACCGGCTTCGTCTCCGACGGCCTGCGCCCGCACCTCGCCCGCAGCGGCCTCGCCGGCGACGAGGCGTACGCCTGGACCCCGCCGGCCCGCCGGCCGGAACCGACCCCCGCACAGCGGGCCGCGCTCGTCTCCGGTGCCACCGGCTTCGACACCCTCACCGCCCTGCTTCCGCCGCCCGCCGAGCCTCACCTCGGCCCGCAGAGCTGGGAGTGGCTGTACGAACGCCTCGGCACCCGCCTCCCCGCCGAGTACGTCCGCCTGATGGAGACGTACGGGGCGGGCGAGTGGTGCCAGTGGCTCCGCTTCGGCTTCCCGCTGGGCACCGGGCAGTACGACCTCGCCCCCTGGGCCGAGTGGTACGGCGAGACCTACCGCGGCCACCGCGCCGACTTCCCCCAGTACAACCCGCTGGCCGCGTGGCCCGAGCCGGGCGGCTTCCTCGCCTTCGCCGACTCCATCGACGGCGACCAGCTGTGCTGGCTCACCGAGGGCGACACCCCCGACGACTGGCCCCTGATCGTCGTCCCGCGCCACGCCGACCAGGGCCCACCGCTCACCGGCACCCTCACCGGGACCCTGCTCGCCTGGCTGCGCGGCGAACTCCGCACGGAAGGCCTCCCCGGCCTCGTACGCCCCCACGAGGACCCGCTGGACGTCATCGACTTCGAGCCGTACGGGAAAGAGGAGACCGACTAGGACGCGGCCAGCTCCGCCGCGTCCGGCAGCAGCGCCGTCAGCTCCTGCCAGATCCGCTTGGCGGCGACCCGGCGCAGCCGGAACGGGTCGCCCTCCGAGGCGGCGCCCTCCGCCATCGGTTCGGCGGGGAGCTCCCGCAGCCAGTAGCCGAGCGGCCCGCAGTCCCAGGCCGCCACCGCGCGCGCGACCACGCCCTGCGCGCCCTCCTGGGCGCCCTGCCAGGCGGCCGTCATGCGCCACTGGGACCGCAGCTCCACGATCAGCTCCGCGAGCCGCGGGGCGATCTCGGCGCCTCCCGCAGCGCGCAGCGCCTCCGCGGCCAGGGCCCGCTCGTCCGCGCCCGGCGTCGAGGAGGCCTTCTCCAGGGCCGCGAGCCCCGCCTCCAGGACGCCCATCGTCGTCTCCACGACCTCCTCGGCCGCGTCCCCGTCCGACTGGCGCAGGGCGATCAGGTCGGCGAGCGTCCACACCACGGTCCTCGGCTCCACGAGCCGGTACTCCGCCTCCTCCTGGCCCGGCCAGGTCTCGTGGCAGACGACGTGCTCGTCGCCGATCAGCATCCCGTGGTGCAGGACGCCCTGCCGACCGCCTGCCTCAAGGGAGACGATCACGGACGGATGGACCAGGGTCCTCATCAGCGGCAGCAGGAGCGCGGACAGCTCCCCCGCCTCGTTGGCGAGCCCGGCGTCCCGCAGCCGCGCCGCCGCGGCCGCCATGGACTCGGGGACCTGCTGACCGGTCGCCAGCTGGGCGAGGACGAAGACCTCGTCGTCGCTCAGCCGGAAGCGGGATCGGGTCACGTCGAAGGAAGGCATGGATCGCCCAATCGTCAGAGAGGTCGGAAGGTCAGTACTGGGACTCGGTCCAGAAATGGGTCACGCGGGAGATGCCGGCCTTCACCGCGCCGAGCTGCGTCAGGGTGGAGCGGTCGACGCCCGCGAAGATCAGGGCGAGCGACAGGTCCCCGCCCTCGGCCCGCCCGTCGACGTGCACGGAGAGCCTGCGGTTCTTGCCGCGCCCGCCCTCGCGGACGGTGATCCGGACGCCGGGGTCCTCGTCGTCCGCGGCGCGGCTCAGGACGTAGCCGTGCTTGTCGAGGGCCGTGAGCCGGTAGTGGTCGCCCGCGTACCGCATCGCCAGGGCACGCTGCTCCAGGGTCGCGCCGAAACGGTTCCGCTCCACGTACACGACCCGGTCGCCGACTCGCAGCGTGGACCGGTTCAGGCCCGGCAGCTTCATCCCCTCGACGTGCATCCCGCGCGCCTCGAAGGAGGCGGTCGGCAGCTGCCCGCCGCGTACCTCCGAGACGAGCGACTCGGGAGAGGTACGGGGGAGGGGACAGGTCAGCGTGATCTCGCCGAACTCCGGCGAGACGCCCTTCCAGCCGGCCCGGTAGTCGTGCCGGTTCCCCTCCTTCCACGCCTGGAGGTCGAACGGCGTGACGTGCGTGTGCATCTCTTTCAAGCTCCTGCTCAGTCGAAGGGGTTCAGTGCGCTGCCGAGCTTCTTCGCGCCGTCCTTGACGCCGTTCCCGATGTCGGACGCCTTGTCGCCGACCCAGTCCCCGGCCGCCTCCAGCCCCTTCCCGATCGCCTCGTGGTTGTCCCAGATCAGCGCCGCGCCGTACGCCACACCCGTACCGACCGCGAGGCCGAGGGTGACCGGGTTCGGGGCCACGGTCAGCGCCGTCATCGAGGCGCTGAACGCGGTACCGGTGAGGTCCGTGGCGAACTTCGCCGGATCCGCCTTGATCATGTCCGTGTTGTACGTGGCGAGGTTGGCCACGCCGTACGCGGTGGCCGCGACACCGCCGACGACACCGGCGCCGCGCAGGAAGCCCGCCGCCTTGGCCGCGTTGGCGAGGCCGCCGTTCTGGGCGACCTTCAGCAGGTTGGCCTCGGCGGCCGTCGGCATGAAGAAGGCGCCGTTGCGCATGAACCCGCCGTACATGGCGGCCTCGTCGGAGCCGGTGATCGCGGTCGCGAGACCCGGCGGGATCTTGCTGAGCAGGCTGCCCGGAGCCGCCCCGGCGAGCCGCATGTTGAACTGCTTCGACAGGAAGGTGCCGGGCGCGGTCGGGTGCACGAACGGCGGCCGGAGCGCCTTGGACAGCTTGTACGAGTACAGGCCCGCGGCCGTCAGGGCGCTCGCGAACGCGCCCGCCGTGATGGTCCCCTCGGTGAACTTCTGGACCAGGTCGGCGAGTTCCTTGTTTCCGGTGAGCTTGGCGAGGCCGTCGTGCTGGAGGCGCTTGACGTAGTCGTCGAGCGTCTCGTCGTCCTTCATCTTCAGCCAGGCCAGGTTCATCCGGTCGTCCTTGGCCTTGTCGTCGGCCGCGGAGACCTTGCCCGCGTCACCGTTGAAGCCGGTGCCGAGCGTCTCGTCGTTCTCGTTGCCGTAGCCGTCCTTGACCACGGCCTCCAGGTCCTTCCTCAGGTCCTGGTCGGCGACGTCCATGGCCTTGACGCAGCTGTCGAGGTGCTCGGCCCAGGCGACCTCGGCGTCCCGGACGCTCTTCGCGCCGTCCGGGTCGTGGTGCAGGGCGCTGCGCTCCTGGGGCGTGAGCCGCTCGTAGTCGTACGAGACCCGCCCCTCCTCGGAGACCTTCATGCCCGCCTTGATCGCGTCGGCGCGGGCGCTCTCCAACTGCTTCTTCAGCTCCACGAACTGCTCGTGGGCGTTCCGCAGCAGCGTCGCCGTGGCCTTGGCCTGGATCTGCGCCGCCTGGTACTCGTACCGCGTGGCGGTGAAGTTGGTGTGGGCGGCGGTCGCGCTCTCGCCCAGCCAGGCCTGCGAGGTGGGCAGGGACTGCACGCTCTCCCCGTACCGCTCCTCCACCTTGCCCAGCTCGCCCGCCATCTCGTTCCACTTGTCGGCGGCGGTGGCGAGCTTGCCCAGGTCGGTCGTCATGATCTCGGAGTACGTCAGCACGGTCCGCCCCCTCAGTACTTCGTGATGCTGGAGGTCGGCTGGACCCCCGCGATACGGGCCCGGGTGTCGAGCTCCTGCTGGCTGAAGGTGCCGGCCGTGGCGCGCAGGGCGGCCTTCTCGGACGCGAGCCTGCCCAGGAGCGTCTTGACCTGCTTGTCCCAGGTGGCCTCGACGGTCTTCAGACCGGCCGCCGTCTCCCAGCCGGCGAAGCCGCCGACGGCCGCCGTGGTGGCGGCGTCCGCCCATGTGGCGGCCTTGCCCGTGTTCGGCTCCAGCTCGGTCTCGATGGTGTTGGCCGCGGCCCGCTTCTTTGCTGGTGCAGTGGCGAGATTGGGCTGACCGCCCGCCGCACCGCCGCCACCGCCGCCGTCGAGTTGGTTCA
>NZ_MWIG01000023.1:0-12759 GCF_002156145.1 Streptomyces sp. NRRL B-24572
GCGCAACCGCGCCCCCGGCTCGCCCTCGCGTTCGCCGAGGACACCGTGGGTGCGGTGCTCGACTGTGCGCGCGTGCGCGATGTGGCGGTCGTCACGGACGATCCCGTGGCCGGCGCGGCGCTCGCGGCCCTGGGTGCGCGGATCGTGCCGGACTCCCCGGCGGCGGGGCTCAACGCGGCGCTCGCGCACGGGGCCCGTGTCGTACGGGCGGGGCGGCCGCACGCGCGCGTGGCGGCGCTCAACGCGGACCTTCCGGCGCTGCGGCCGGCGGAGCTGACCCGGGTCCTGGACGCGGCCGGTAATTTTCCGAGGGCTTTTCTCGCGGATGCCGCCGAAATAGGTACGACATTCCTCTCGGCGAGTCCGGGGGTGGAATTGGAACCGGCATTCGGGGGCGCGTCGAGGCTGCGGCATTTGTCTTCGGGGGCGGTGGAAATCCGGCTCGCCGGGGTGGATTCCGTACGCCGGGACGTGGACACCGGCGAGGACCTGGCGGCGGCCCTGACGCTCGGGCTCGGTCCGCGGACGGCCGCCCGGTGGCTGACGGCGGCCGGATAGGCTGCGGTCCATGCAGGCGACCGCGTTCACGTACGACCCCGAGACCCGCAGCGGCAGTGTGCTGCTCGACGACGGCACCCCCGTGGAGTTCGGGGCGGAGGCCTTCGACGCGGGCGGGCTCCGGCTGCTGCGTCCGGGGCAGCGGGTGCGGATCGAGGCCGAGCCGGGCACGTCGGGCGCGGGGCTCCGGATCACCCTGGTGACGCTGCAGACGTTCTGAGCCGCAAGACGTCCTGAGCCGCAAGACCGTTCTGAGACGCAGGACGTCCTGAGACGCGAGAAATCCTGAGACGCGGGACGTCCTGAGACCCAAGACGTCCTGAGACGCGAGACGCCCTGAGTCCCGAAACGTCCTGAGACGCGCCGCGGGCCGGGCTCCCCTCGGGGAGCCCGGCCCGGCGGGTCGGTACCGCGCGTCCTACTTCTTGGCGGCGGTCTTCTTGGCGGTGGTCTTGCGCGCCGTCGTCTTCTTGGCGGGCGCCTTCTTCGCCGTGGCCTTCTTGGCCGGAGCGGTCTTCTTGGCGACCGTCTTCTTCGCGGCGGCGGCCGTGGTGGTCTTCTTGGCGGCGGCGGTGGTCTTCTTCGCCGCGGCCGTCGTGGCCTTCTTCGCCGGGGCCGCCTTCTTCGCGGCGGCGGCGGTGGTCTTCTTGGCAGCGGCGGTGGTCTTCTTCGCCGCGGCCGTCGTGGCCTTCTTCACCGGGGCCGCCTTCTTCGCGGCGGCCTTCTTGGCGGTGGTGGCCTTCTTCGCGGCGGCCTTCTTCACGGTCGCGGAGGCACCACCGGTGAGGCTGCCCTTGGGAGCCTTCTTGACGGAGACCTCGCCTCCCTTGGGGAGCTTCTTCGAGCCGCTGACCAGGTCCTTGAAGCCCTGACCTGCACGGAAGCGCGGGACGGAGGTCTTCTTGACCCGGACCCGCTCACCCGTCTGCGGGTTGCGGGCGTAGCGGGCCGGCCGGTCGACCTTCTCGAACGAGCCGAAACCGGTGACCGAGACCCGGTCACCGGCCACCACGGCACGCACGATGGCGTCGAGCACGTGGTCGACGGCTTCGGCGGCCTGCTGACGACCGCCCATCTTGTCGGCAATCGCTTCTACGAGCTGCGCCTTGTTCACGTCTTCCCCTTCGGAGACATTGCCAGAACGAAAGTGTTCAAGCTTTTTCGCACGTTAGGCATGTATATACCGCAAATCAAACACGAAACGGTCTAATCACCCTAGTGCCGCAACGTGGAAGTCCCGTTGCGGAGTTCCTGGTGTCAGTCGTCCTCTGGGAATCGGCCCTCGTCGAGGTCCTTCATCAACCGGTCGAGACGCGTTGCCGCGTCCTTGAGATCGTGCTTCGCCGCTGCCGTGACGACCAGCAGCTTCCGGGACAGCGCCATCCTTACGCCCTCCGGGACTTGCAGTGAGCGCACCCTTGTGTGCGCTTCCTTCAATCGGGCGGCGACTGCCTCGTAGAGCTCGAGTTGGCTGTCGCGTTCCATGCACCGATTGTGCCATCTAGGGCGAGTTGTCGCCCGACAGGGTCTCAACAAGCGACTGCGCCCCCCACCGGGCGGTGGGGGGCGCAGTCGTGGAAAAGCGCTGCTCAGACCGTAATTGTACGGGGCTTGAAGGCCGGTCGAGCCGCCTCGTAAGCGGCGATGTCCGCTTCGTTCTGAAGGGTGAGGCTGATGTCGTCGAGTCCGTTCAGCAGACGCCAGCGGGCGTTCTCGTCGAGCTCGAAGTCGGCGTCGATCCCGGCGGCCAGGACCTTGCGGGCCTCCAGGTCGACGGTGATCTCGGCGGTCGGGTCGGCCTCGGTCAGCTCCCAGAGGGCGTCCACCGTCTCCTGCGGGAGGACGACGGTCAGCAGGCCGTTCTTCAGCGAGTTGCCGCGGAAGATGTCGGCGAAGCGGGAGGAGATGACCGCCTGGAAGCCGTAGTTCTGGAGCGCCCAGACGGCGTGCTCGCGGGAGGAGCCGGTGCCGAAGTCGGGGCCGGCGACCAGGACCGTGGCGCCCTGCCGCTCGGGGCGGTTGAGGACGAACTCGGAGTCCTTGCGCCAGGCCTCGAAGAGGCCGTCCTCGAAGCCGTCGCGGGTGACCTTCTTCAGCCAGTGCGCCGGGATGATCTGGTCGGTGTCGACGTTGCTGCGGCGCAGCGGGACGGCCCGGCCGGTGTGCGTGGTGAAAGCTTCCATGGTTCCTCAGACCCCCGCGGTGGTGGCGACGTCGGACAGATCGGCCGGGGAGGCCAGGTGGCCCAGGACGGCGGTGGCGGCGGCGACCTGGGGGGAGACCAGGTGGGTGCGGCCGCCCTTGCCCTGCCGGCCCTCGAAGTTGCGGTTGGAGGTGGACGCGGAGCGCTCACCGGGGGCCAGTTGGTCGGGGTTCATGCCCAGGCACATGGAGCAGCCCGCGTGCCGCCATTCGGCGCCGGCCTCCTTGAAGACCTTGTCCAGGCCCTCCTCGACGGCCTGCAGGGCGACCCGGACCGAGCCGGGGACGACCAGCATGCGGACGCCGTCGGCGACCTTGCGGCCCTCCAGGAGGGAGGCGGCGTTGCGCAGGTCCTCGATGCGGCCGTTGGTGCAGGAGCCTACGAAGACGGTGTCGACCTTGATGTCGCGCAGCGGCTGCCCGACGGTCAACCCCATGTACTCCAGGGCCTTTTCGGCGGCCAGGCGCTCCGAAGCGTCTTCGTACGAAGCCGGGTCGGGGACGTTCGCCGAAAGCGGCGCGCCCTGGCCCGGGTTGGTGCCCCAGGTGACGAACGGCGCCAGGGAGGCGGCGTCGATGACGACCTCGGCGTCGAAGACGGCGTCCTCGTCGGACTTCAGGGTCTTCCAGTACGCGACGGCGGCGTCCCAGTCCTCGCCCTCGGGGGCGTGGGCGCGGCCCTTCAGATAGGCGAAGGTCGTCTCGTCGGGGGCGATCATGCCCGCACGGGCGCCGGCCTCGATCGACATGTTGCAGATGGTCATCCGGGCCTCCATCGAGAGCTTCTCGATGGCGGAGCCGCGGTACTCCAGGATGTAGCCCTGGCCGCCGCCGGTGCCGATCTTCGCGATGATCGCCAGGATCAGGTCCTTGGCGGTGACGTCCTCGGGCAGCTCGCCGTCGACCGTGATCGCCATGGTCTTCGGGCGGGCCAGCGGCAGCGTCTGGGTGGCGAGCACGTGCTCGACCTGGCTGGTGCCGATGCCGAAGGCCAGCGCGCCGAAGGCGCCGTGCGTGGAGGTGTGCGAGTCGCCGCAGACCACGGTGGTGCCGGGCTGGGTCAGGCCCAGCTGCGGGCCCACGACGTGGACGACGCCCTGCTCGACGTCGCCCAGCGGATGCAGCCGGACGCCGAACTCGGCACAGTTCTTGCGGAGGGTCTCCAGCTGGGCGCGGGAGACCGGGTCGGCGATCGGCTTGTCGATGTCGAGGGTCGGGGTGTTGTGGTCCTCGGTGGCGATGGTGAGGTCGAGGCGCCGCACCTGCCGGCCGTTCTGCCGGAGACCGTCGAAGGCCTGCGGGCTGGTCACCTCGTGCAGCAGGTGCAGATCGATGAAGAGGAGGTCGGGCTCGCCCTCGGCGCGCCGGACGACGTGGTCGTCCCAGACCTTCTCCGCGAGTGTCCTACCCATCGCTTTCCCTCCGGCCGACGTCTACGCCGGCACAACTAGAGACCCGTTTCGCGGGCCGTTGTGCGGCCGCAACACCAGGGTCACAGGTTCCGAGAAAAATTGAACTTGCGTTTCACAGAGTGAGACGCGAATATCGTTGCATGGACAACTCTAGCGGCGTAGGCGTTCTCGACAAGGCAGCCCTTGTCCTGAGCGCCCTGGAGTCCGGTCCGGCCACCCTCGCAGGACTGGTCGCGGCGACGGGACTCGCACGACCCACGGCCCACCGACTGGCCGTGGCACTGGAACACCACCGGATGGTGGCCCGCGACATGCAGGGCCGGTTCATCCTCGGGCCGCGCCTGGCGGAGCTCGCCGCCGCGGCCGGCGAGGACCGCCTGCTCGCGACCGCGGGTCCGGTTCTGACGCATCTGCGCGACGTCACCGGCGAGAGCGCCCAGCTCTACCGGCGCCAGGGCGACATGCGCATCTGCGTGGCGGCGGCCGAGCGGCTCTCGGGCCTGCGGGACACCGTCCCGGTCGGCTCGACGCTGACCATGAAGGCCGGCTCGTCCGCGCAGATCCTGATGGCCTGGGAGGAGCCCGAGCGGCTCCACCGCGGCCTCCAGGGCGCCCGCTTCACGGCGACGGCCCTGTCGGGCGTGCGACGCCGCGGCTGGGCCCAGTCGATCGGCGAGCGGGAGCCGGGCGTCGCGTCCGTCTCCGCGCCCGTACGCGGCCCCTCGAACCGCGTGGTGGCAGCGGTCTCGGTCTCGGGTCCGATCGAGCGTCTGACGCGCCACCCGGGCCGTATGCACGCCCAGGCCGTCATCGACGCCGCCGCCCGTCTCTCCGAGGCGCTCCGCCGCAACGGCTGAGCTTCTCCGTCCCTCCTGTTCGTACCGGCCCACCGCTCCAACGCCGCAGCGGTGGGCCGGAGTTGTGTCCCCACGCACCCGGTGGACGCGAACAGCGAAGAAGCCCTCCCCCGAAGGGAAGGGCTTCTTCGTCGAGTACCCCCGACCGGATTCGAACCGGCGCTACCGCCTTGAGAGGGCGGCGTGCTAGGCCGCTACACAACGGGGGCTTTGGATCACACGTTGCCGTGGATCCGAGCTGGTCTACCAGGACTCGAACCTAGACTAACTGAACCAGAATCAGTCGTGCTGCCAATTACACCATAGACCAATACGTGGTTAGACCAGCGTCGTACCCCCGACCGGATTCGAACCGGCGCTACCGCCTTGAGAGGGCGGCGTGCTAGGCCGCTACACAACGGGGGCCCTAGCGATCCTGCATCGGCGTCATCGGGAGCTACCCAAATGACCCCGCGGGAAGGATCTGTACCCCCGACCGGATTCGAACCGGCGCTACCGCCTTGAGAGGGCGGCGTGCTAGGCCGCTACACAACGGGGGCTTCGTGGATGCCAATCCACAAGTGCAGATGAGCTCTGCGAGCTGGCCTACCTGGACTCGAACCAAGACTAACTGAACCAGAATCAGTCGTGCTGCCAATTACACCATAGGCCACCGGAACTTGATCACTTCGAGAAGGGATCTTGCTCGGCTTGCGCTTCCGGGGCTTTCCGGCCTTTCGGCCCGTTCCCCTCGGCGCAGAAAGAACATTACCCGAAGGTGGACGGTGCTCCAAAACGCGTATCCGCACGCAGCAGCGCGGGCAGCTGCCGGAGGTCGGTGATCCGGGTCAGCTCGGGCCTCCCGCCGGTCCCCGCGCGGTCCAGCCAGATCCCCCGGAGGCCCGCCTCCGCGGCACCCCGGGCGTCGATGTCCGGGTGGTCCCCGACGTACGCCACCTGCCGGGGGTGCAGGTCCAGGGCGGCGCAGGCGGCGTGGAAGGCCTCCGGGGCCGGCTTGGCCACCCCGAGCTCGGCGGCGCACACCACGGCCTCGAAGCGGTCCCGTACGCCGAGGGCGCGGAGCTTGTGGTCCTGGTTGTGGATGCTGGAGTTGGACAGCACTCCGTGACGGTAGTCACGGGCGAGCAGGTCGAGGACGGGCACGGCGTCGGGGAACAGCTCCCAGGCGGCCTCGTAATGGACCACGTACCGGTCGAACCAGTCGTCGGCCTCGGCGGCGGTGAGCGCCGGCCGCCCGAGGAAGTCCCGCACGCGCCCGCGCCGCTGCTCCCGGAAGTCCCCGCCCTCGGCCTCGTACCGGCGCCAGTGCAGCTCCGTGAGCTCCTTCCACCGCCGCAGGGCCTCCTCGACGGATCCCCACGCGTCGAGCAGCCCCTCGGCGGCGAGGTGCGCCCGCATCCCGGTCCTGTCGGCGCTCGCGTAGTCGAAGATCGTGTCGTCGATGTCCCAGAGCACCGCGCGGATGGTCATGAAAACGACGGTACCCCCGTCCCTGGCGCGGG
The DNA here is from genome assembly GCF_002156145.1 of Streptomyces sp. NRRL B-24572. Taxonomy (NCBI): domain Bacteria; kingdom Bacillati; phylum Actinomycetota; class Actinomycetes; order Kitasatosporales; family Streptomycetaceae; genus Streptomyces; species Streptomyces sp. NRRL B-24572. The sequence continues at coordinate 6,532 of NZ_MWIG01000023.1, forward strand.
ACGGGGGTACCGGTGCGTACGGCGCGGGTCAGCCGGCGAGCTTCGCCAGGGCCGCGTCGATGCGGGTCAGGGTCTTCTCCTTGCCCAGGATCTCCAGGGACTCGAAGAGCGGCAGGCCGACCGTGCGGCCGGTGACGGCGACGCGGACCGGGGCCTGGGCCTTGCCGAGCTTGAGGCCGTGGGCCTCGCCGGCGGCCAGGACGGCGTTCTTGAGGGACTCGGGGTCGCTCCAGTCGGCCGACTCCAGCTTCTCGCGGGCGGTGGTCAGGAGGGCCGCGGGCTCGCCCTTCATGGCCTTGTCCCAGGAGGGCTGGTCGAAGACCGGCTCCTTGAGGAAGAGGAAGTCGACGTTGGCCGTGATGTCCGAGAGGACGGTCAGGCGGGTCTGGGCGTGCGGCGCGATGGCCTCCCAGGCGGCCCGGTCGAAGTCCTCCGGGGCCCAGTTGGCGTGCGGGGCCTGGAGCCAGGGCTCGCAGGCCTCGGCGAAGGCCTTCACGTCCAGCATGCGGATGTGGTCGGCGTTGATCGACTCGGCCTTCTTGAGGTCGAAGCGCGCCGGGTTGGCGTTGACGTCGGCGATGTCGAACTTCTCCACCATCTCGGGGATGGTGAAGAGGTCCTGGTCGGCCGAGAAGGACCAGCCTAGGAGGGAGAGGTAGTTCAGGAGGCCCTCGGGGAGGAAGCCGCGCTCCCGGTAGAGGTTGAGGGAGGCCTGCGGGTCGCGCTTGGAGAGCTTCTTGTTGCCCTCGCCCATCACGTACGGCAGGTGGCCGAAGGAGGGGATCTCCTTGGCGACGCCGAGCTCGATCAGCGCCTTGTAGAGCGCGATCTGGCGCGGGGTGGAGGAGAGCAGGTCCTCGCCGCGCAGGACGTGGGTGATCTCCATCAGGGCGTCGTCGACCGGGTTGACCAGCGTGTACAGCGGGGCGCCGTTCGCACGGAGGATGCCGTAGTCCGGCACGTTGTCCGGGGTGAAGGTCATCTCGCCGCGGACCAGGTCGGTGAAGGTGATCGGCTCGTCGGGCATCTTGAAGCGGACGATGGACTCGCGGCCCTCGGAGCGGTAGCGCTCGATGCGCTCGGCGCTCAGGTTGCGGCAGGTGCCGTCGTAACCGGACGGCTTGCCGGCCAGGCGGGCGGCGTCACGGCGGGCCTCCAGCTCCACTGCGGTGCAGAAGCAGTGGTACGCGTAACCGCCGGCGAGCAGCTTGTCGGCGACGTCCTTGTAGATGTCCATCCGCTGGGACTGGCGGTACGGCGCGTGGGGGCCGCCGACCTCGGGGCCCTCGTCCCAGTCGAGGCCGAGCCACTTGAGGGAGTCGAGCAGCTGGTTGTACGACTCCTCGGAGTCGCGAGCGGCGTCGGTGTCCTCGATGCGGAAGACCATGGTGCCCTGGTTGTGCCGGGCGAAGGCCCAGTTGAAGAGGGCGGTGCGGACCAGGCCCACGTGGGGGTTGCCGGTCGGCGAGGGACAGAAACGGACGCGGATGTTCGCGTTAGCCACGCTTGATCACCTTATTGGTGAGAGTGCCGATGCCTTCGATGGTGACGGCGACCTCGTCGCCGACGTTGAGGGGGCCGACCCCGGCGGGGGTGCCGGTGAGGATGACGTCGCCGGGGAGCAGCGTCATGGCCTCGGTGATGTGGACGACCAGGTCCTCGATGGAGCGGATCATGTCGCTCGTCCGACCCAGCTGGCGCTGTTCGCCGTTGACCGTGGCCTGGATGGTCAGGTCGCTCGGGTCGAGGTCGGTCTCCACCCAGGGGCCCAGGGGGCAGGAGGTGTCGAAGCCCTTGGCGCGGGCCCACTGCTTCTCGCGCTGCTGGGCGTCGCGGGCGGTGACGTCGTTGGCGCAGGTGTAGCCGAAGACGACGTCCTTCACGCGCTCGCGGGGCACCTCGCGGCACATGCGGCCGATGACCACGGCCAGTTCGGCCTCGTGGTGCAGCTCGTTGGAGAAGGAGGGGTACTCGATGGCGTCGCCGGGGCCGATCACCGAGGTGGTGGGCTTGAAGAAGGCGACGGGGACGTCGGGGACCTCGTTGCCGAGTTCGGCGGCGTGCTCGGCGTAGTTGCGGCCGATGGCCACGACCTTGTTGGGGAGCACGGGCGGCAGGAGCCGTACCTTGCTGAGCGGGACCTTGGTGCCGCTCAGCTCGAAGTCGGTGTACGGGATGCCCTTGATGATGTCGAGGACGAGGCCGCCGGACTCGACGGTTCCCTCGCCCTCGACGGCGCCGAAGGCCACATTGCCGTCGATGGAGAATCTGGCGATGCGCACGAGTGCTGTCGCCCCTCACTTGGTGCTGGCTGGAGTCTGACGCTCCAGGCTAACGCGGCGAGGGGCGGCCGACCGGCGATATAACCGGCGCTGATGACCCGGGCGGGCGACGGGTACTAGCGCGTCGCGGTGGCGTACGGCTGGGGCTGGTACGGGGCCGGGGCCTGCATCAGGACGGTGCGGCGCGGGTTGGCGGTGTTGCCCGGGAGTTCGGCCGCGTACTCCGGCTGGGCGCCCCGGCCGAGCTCGGCGGCGTCCTTGAGGTGCACGAGGGTGGAACGGCGGGGGTTGGCCGTCTTGCGGAGCGTCGTCGTCTTCATCGCGGTGATCAGACCTTGTTCCGGGAGAGGCACCCGTACGGGCGCGAAGGGGTGTAAAGCGTCAGGCTAAACATGCGATTCCCTTCGAATGCATGGCTGAGACATCGATCCGGGTGTGAGTTTGCTCACCAAGTGGGATACATTCCGGGCATTACGGACCGTCCCCGGTCACCACGGAAAGGGACATTCCTCCACTGAATGAGCTATTCCGCTCCTGATCATGTCGACTGGGACACACGGGGATGCCCGACCATTGGGCCTGATAAGTCCGAATCCTCCGTGATCATCTTCTACATGGGGTGACGTGCCGTGTACGCGTTGTCATGCCCCTCCCGCCACGACACGCGGCCCTTGTTGGAGATCCGGCACTGTGCTGGAATTCCACGCACCGCCGCGGGTTTCAAGCCGGCACGCAGGGGGCGCAACGCAGCGCCGGCCGAGTGGCGGGGAAGGGGGAACTGCGCCGGTCACCGACGACCACCTGGGGTGCTCCACGCACCCCGATCGACACCGACACCGTCCTCTCCGTTCACCCGGAAGGACGCCTGGTCCAGAGGTTGCGACGCTAGTGCAGGGACGTTTCAAGAGGGATGGCTCGGGGTCTCCCCAGGCCCGCCAGGGCCGAGCGGATGCTCCGGCGGAGCAGGAACCGCGTGCCGGGACCGACCGCGGTCCCTCGGCCCCGCACACCCCGAACCAGGGTCAGGGACCGACCGGCGAGAGCGGTGACGGCGGCAGGCGCGCGAGCGCCGCGGCCAAGTCCGCCGAGCCGTCCGCCGCACCCCCCAAGCTCCGGGCCGAGAACGAGGTCGGCCCGCGAATAGCCCTGCGCAACTGGCGCATCTCCACGCGCCTGGTCGCGCTCCTCACCCTCCCCGTGGTCGCGGCGACCACCCTGGGCGGCATCCGCATCAGCGACTCGCTCCAGGACATGGAGCAGCTCGACCACATGCAGCTGCTCACCAAGCTGACCCGTGAGGCGACCGGCCTCGCCCAGGCCCTCCAGGCCGAGCGCGACCTGTCCGCGGGACCGCTGGCCAACGGCCGCCCGGTCAGCGACTACCAGGTCGCCAACCCGCGCCGGAAGACGGACCGCGAGTACAAGGCCTTCCTCGACGCCACCGAGGAGATCCCGGACACCGAGACCGACGAGGCGCTGCGCAGCATCCGCCAGAACGTCAGTCAGATCGCCTCGCAGCTCGCCGAGCTCCACTCCATCCGGGGCAGCGCCTACGAGAAGAACGTCTCCCACTCGGTGACGGTCGAGGCGTACAGCCGCCTCATCCGCTCGCTCCTCAGCCTGTCCCAGGACATGGCGCAGGCGACCAGCAACCCCGAGATGATCAAGCGGACCCGCGCGCTCGCCGCGTTCTCGTCCGCCAAGGAGTACGCCTCCATCCAGCAGGCGATCATCGCCGCCGCGCTCCCCCCGAGCGACCGGAGCTCCGGCCGGCTCCAGCAGGGTGACCGCCTCTACGGCGAGGCCGCCCTCAACAGTGAGGGCGTCGAGCTCAAGTCCTTCCAGGCGATCTACGAGTCGACCGGCGGCGACGCCGCAGAGCGGACCGAGTCGCTGAACTCCGGCGACCCGTCGATCAACGCCGCCAACAAGTACGCCGAGCGCGTGCTGAACTCGGACGACGCGATGCCGAGCGGACCGCCTCGCGGTCACCTCAACTTCACCGACGAGTACAACACCAAGATCGCGGCCATGAACCGCATCGAGCTCGGTCTGCTCGGTGACATGGAGACGATGGCCCGTGAGCTGAAGCAGGAGTCGCAGCGCGACGCCATCATCAACGGTGCGCTGATCCTCCTCGTCCTCGGCGTCTCGCTCATCGGCGCCTTCGTCGTGGCCCGGTCCATGATCCGCTCGCTGCGCCGGCTCCAGGACACCGCGACCAAGGTCGCCCAGGACCGTCTGCCCGAGCTCGTCAAGCAGCTCTCCGAGTCCGACCCGCAGGACGTCGACACCTCCGTCGAGTCCGTCGGTGTGCACTCCCGGGACGAGATCGGCCAGGTGGCCGCGGCCTTCGACGACGTGCACCGCGAGGCGGTCCGCCTCGCCGCCGAGCAGGCCCTCCTCCGGGGCAACGTCAACGCGATGTTCACCAACCTCTCGCGCCGTTCCCAGGGCCTCATCCAGCGTCAGCTCTCGCTCATCTCCGAGCTGGAGTCCCGCGAGGCCGACCCGGACCAGCTCTCCTCGCTGTTCAAGCTCGACCACCTCGCGACGCGTATGCGCCGTAACGGTGAGAACCTCCTCGTCCTCGCCGGTGAGGAGCCCGGCCGCCGCTGGACCCGCCCGGTCCCGCTGGTCGACGTCCTCCGTGCCGCCGCCTCCGAGGTGGAGCAGTACGAGCGCATCGAACTGGCCGCGGTCCCGGCGACCGAGGTCGCCGGCCGCGTCGTCAACGACCTCGTGCACCTCCTCGCCGAGCTGCTCGAGAACGCCACCTCGTTCTCCTCCCCGCAGACCAAGGTCCGGGTCACCGGTCACGCGCTGCCCGACGGCCGCGTGCTCGTCGAGATCCACGACACCGGCATCGGCCTCTCCCCCGAGGACCTCGCCGCGATCAACGAGCGGCTCGCCTCGCCGCCCACCGTGGACGTCTCGGTCTCCCGCCGCATGGGTCTGTTCGTGGTCGGCCGCCTGTCCCTGCGACACGGCATCCGGATCCAGCTGCGCCCGTCCGACTCGGGCGGCACCACCGCGCTCGTCATGCTCCCCGTCGACGTCGCCCAGGGCGGCAAGAAGCCCATGCCCAAGCCGGGCCAGGGCGGCCAGGGCGGCCAGGGCGCGATGCCGCAGGGCGCCTCCGCCCCCGGCGGCCGTCTCCCCGGCGGCCCCGGCGCGGCCGGTGGCCCCGGCGGCGGACGTCCGGGCGCTCCGGGCGGTGCCCCGTCCTCGGCGGCCGGCCGTCTCGGCGCCGGTGCCGGTGCCGCGCGCGGTCAGGTCGGTGCGAGCGGTCCCCGGGCCGCGCTGCCCGCCCGTGACGGTGCCCCGCTCGCCGGCGGCCCGCAGGGCGCGCCGCAGTCCCGCACCCCGCAGCCGCAGAACGCCCAGCTGGAGCAGACCGGCCAGCTGCCGCAGGCCCCGCAGGCTCCCCAGCAGCCCGACGCGCTGCGTCCGGGCCCCGGCGGGGGCGGCCTCATCGGCGGCGCCGCGAGCGCCATCCCGTCCCGTACGGACGTGTGGGGCAACCAGTCCGGGCCCGCCGCGCAGCAGCAGGCCCAGCAGGGCGGGTACGACTTCCCGCGCGCCGAGCTGCCCGGCGGCAACCCGCAGCAGCAGCGCCCGCAGGCCGCGAGCTGGGGCAACGACCCGCAGCAGCAGCCGGTCCGGCGCCCGCAGCAGGAGATGTCCCCGCTGGACGCCCCGCGCGGTCACGAGGAGCCGGAGTCGGCGGGCCTGTACGGTGCGCCGGCGGCTCCGCAGGGTCCCGGTTCCACGGGCCAGTTCCCGCGCCCGGACTTCGGTGCTCCGCAGCAGCCGCAGCACCAGCAGCCGCAGGCCCCGCAGGCGTACCAGCAGGACCCGGCGTCGACGGCGCAGTTCCCGCGCCCCGACTTCGACGCCCCGCAGGGTCCCGGCTCCACCGGCCAGTTCCCGCGCCCCGACTTCG
>NZ_MWIG01000230.1:0-12042 GCF_002156145.1 Streptomyces sp. NRRL B-24572
GCGCCGACTGCCGTGCGGACAGGGCGGTGTTGAAGCGGGTGAGCAGCGTGCAGAAGGACTCCCGCTCCTCCGGCGTCCAGCCCTCCGTGACCTCGACCATCAGCTGGCGGCGCGAGGACCGGACCTCGTCGAGACGCGCGAGACCGCGCGGCGACAGCTGGAGCACGACCGCCCGCCCGTCCTCCGGGTGCGAGGTCCGCTTCACCAGGCCGGTGTCGACGAGCGGGGCGACCTGGCGGGTCACCGTGGACGAGTCGATCCCCATGCCCGCCGCGAGCGCCTTCACCCCCATCGGCCCTTCCTGGTCGAGACGGTTGAGGAGGAGGTAGGCCGCGCGGTCCATGGAGTTGCGGAGCTGGCCGGTGCCGCCGAGGCGGGTCTGCTCGGCCCGGCGGGCGAAGACGGCCACCTGGTGCTGGAGGGCATCGAGGAGACCGGGGTCGAGCGCAGTCGTCATGTCCTGAGAATTGGGCATGGCTGTGGGTCTCTCTCGTGCGGGGGTGGTCGGTCGGTGGGGGACAGAGTACGCGGCCCCGCCGGGGTCCGTACCGGCGCTGCGCAAACCCGCCCGCCGGGCGGCCACGGGGGCCGTGAGCTGGGAGACTTGCTGTCATGAGCTTCCGTACGCCACACCCCTTGCACCGGCTGATGCTCGACGACGTGCGGGGGGCGCAGAAGATGCTGGCCGGGGTGGCCAGGATGACGGCGATGGAGGGCAGCCGCCATCTGTCCTCGCTGGTGGGAGCCCCCGTCCACCTCAAGTGCGAGAACCTCCAGCGGACCGGTTCCTTCAAACTCCGCGGCGCGTACGTACGGATCTCCGGGCTGCGGCCCGAGGAGCGGGCCGCCGGGGTGGTCGCGGCCTCCGCCGGAAACCACGCGCAGGGCGTCGCGCTCGCCTCCAAACTGCTCGGGGTGCACGCCACCGTCTTCATGCCGGTCGGCGCCCCGCTGCCGAAGGTCGCCGCGACCCGCGACTACGGCGCGGACGTCCGGCTGCACGGCCACGTCGTCGACGAGACGCTCGCGGCGGCGGAGGAGTACGCCCACGAGACCGGCGCGGTCTTCATCCACCCCTTCGACCACCCCGACGTCATCGCCGGACAGGGCACGGTCGGCCTGGAGATCCTGGAGCAGTGCCCCGAGGTCCGGACGATCCTCGTCGGCATCGGCGGCGGCGGGCTCGCGGCCGGCATCGGACTCGCGGTGAAGTCGCTGCGCCCGGACGTGAAGGTCATCGGCGTCCAGGCGGAGGGCGCGGCCGCCTACCCGCCCTCGCTGGCCGCCGGACACCCCGTGGTGATCGACTCGCCGGTGACGATGGCGGACGGGATCAAGGTCGGACGCCCGGGCGACGTGCCGTTCGCCCTGGTCCGGGAGTACGTCGACGAGGTCCGTACGGTCTCCGAGGACGCCCTCTCCTCCGCCCTCCTCCTCTGCCTGGAGCGGGCGAAACTCCTGGTCGAACCGGCCGGCGCGAGCCCGGTCGCGGCGCTCCTCGCCGACCCGACGTCCTTCCGGGGCCCGGTCGTGGCGGTCCTCTCCGGCGGGAACGTCGACCCGCTGCTGCTCCAGCGGATCCTGCGGCACGGCATGGCCGCCGGGGGCCGCTACCTGAGCCTGCGGCTGCGGGTCACGGACCGGCCGGGGGCGCTCGCGACGCTGCTCGCGGTCCTGACGGTGGTCGACGCGAACGTCCTGGACGTGAGCCACGTGCGGACCGATCCGCGCCTCGGCCTGACGGAGGCGGAGGTCGAGCTGCACCTGGAGACGAAGGGCCCGGAGCACTGCCGGGAGGTGGAGGAGGCGCTGCGGGAGGCCGGGTACACGGTGCTCGGCTGACCCGTCGCGTAGACGGTGCTCGGCTGCCCACCGCGTACACGGTGCTCGGCTGCCCCACCGCGTCACGGTGCTCGGCTGACGTCCGCGCGTACGCCCCGTCAGTGCCCCCTGCGGAGCCGGCCGAGCACGGTCACCAGGCCGCCGCCGACCAGGGCGCCCGCCGCGAGCAGGCCCAGGGGCCGGCCGAGACCCGGCAGCCCGGACTCCCGCCGGGCGCGCCGGACGGTCGGGGTCGCGGGGGCGAGCGCCGGCTTCCCGCTCGGTACGCCTCCCCGCGCCGCGCCGCGGGCGGCCGTCTCGTGTGCGAGGGAGCGCTCCAGGCGGAGCAGGAGGGGGCCCGGGTCCGTCCCGGCGGCCGCGGCGAACTCCTCGACGGCGACCCGGGTCGGCAACTGCTTCTGGTTCAGGAACCGTTCCCACGAGGAGCGGCTGTAGTGGGTGCGCTGCGCGAGCTTGCCGTAGCTCAGCTCGTTGACGCCCTTGATGCGGCGCATCTCGGCGGCCAGTTCGGCCCAGGGCGTCGTCGCGTCACACCCGACGCAACCGGAACACCCCCGCTCACCGACCGCACTCGTCCCACTCATCTCGCTCGTCCCGCCTGTCGTCCCGCCCGTCCCACTCGTACCGTCGACCCCGCCCATCCCGTACTCCCCGTCATCGTCGTGCTCCGTGCCTGGACCCCAGCTTCGTCCCCGGCACCAACGGCCCGCCAACAGCGCGCCAACGACCGTCCCGGGACCCCGCCCGGGACGCCCGGGACGGTGGACGTATGTACGGATTCACCGGGCGCGAGATGTCCAGAAATCCTAGGATCGGTAGGAAACGCCCGAATCTCCCTGGGAGAATCCACATGCCAGGCGCGATATACGCCGAGGGCCTGGTGAAGACCTTCGGCGACGTACGAGCTCTGGACGGGGTGGACCTCGACGTACCCGAGGGCACCGTCCTGGGCATGCTCGGCCCGAACGGCGCGGGGAAGACGACCGCCGTGCGGGTCCTGACGACCCTCATCAGGCCCGACAGCGGACGGGCCGTCGTGGCCGGGATCGACGTCCTGGAGCGCCCCGACGCGGTCCGCCGCTCGATCGGCCTCTCCGGCCAGTTCGCGGCCGTCGACGAGTACCTCACCGGCCGCGAGAACCTCCAGATGGTCGGGCAGCTCTACCAGATGAGGGCGAAGGCCGCGAAGGAGCGGGCCGGTGAGCTGCTCGAACGGTTCCACCTCGCCGACGCCGCCGACCGGCCCGCCAAGACGTACTCCGGCGGCATGCGCCGCCGCCTCGACCTCGCGGCGGCCCTCGTCGTCTCCCCGCCGGTCATGTTCATGGACGAACCGACCACCGGCCTCGACCCGCGCAACCGGCAGGAGCTCTGGGGCGTCATCAAGGAGCTCGTCGCCGGCGGCACGACCCTGCTGCTCACCACCCAGTACCTGGAGGAGGCCGACCACCTCGCCCACGACATCTGCGTCGTCGACCACGGCAGGGTCATCGCCCGCGGCACCTCCGACCAGCTCAAGGCCCAGACGGGCGGCGAGCGCGTCGAGGTCGTCGTCCACGAGCCGGAGACGATCACCGACGCCCGGGACGTCCTCGCCCGCTACGGCATCGAGGGGATCGGCCACGGCGAGGTCTCCGTCGAGGAGCACACCCGCAAGCTCACCGTCCCCGTCACCGGCGGCGCCAAGCTGCTCGCCGAGGTCATCCGAGACCTGGACGCCGTCGGCGTGGAGATCGACGACATCGGCCTGCGCCGCCCGACCCTCGACGACGTCTTCCTCTCCCTCACCGGCCACGTGGCCGACCGGGGCGAGGAGGAGGGCGAGCAGGCGGCCGGGGGCAGGAAGGGCCGGAAGGAGGCCGTGAAGTGACCACCGTCCTGGGGCCGGCGGACCGACTGACCGCCCCGCGCCCGCGCGGGGGGATCGTCCAGTCCGTCAACGACTCGCTCGTGATCGCGCGCCGCAACCTGATCAGGATGTCCCGGATCCCCGAGGTGATCGTCTTCGGGCTGATCCAGCCGATCATGTTCGTGGTGCTGTTCAGCTACGTCTTCGGCGGCTCGATGCAGATCGGGAACTCCACCTCGCCGGACGTCTACCGCGAGTTCCTGATGGCCGGCATCTTCGCCCAGACCGTCACCTTCGCCACCGCCGGAGCGGGCGCGGGCATCGCCGACGACATGCACAAGGGCCTGATCGACCGCTTCCGCTCCCTGCCGATGGCCCGCGGCGCGGTCCTCACCGGCCGCACGCTCGCCGACCTGGTCCAGACGACGCTCACCCTCGTCGTCCTGACGGTCGTCGCCCTGCTCGTCGGCTGGCGCATCCACGAGGGCGTCCCCAAGGCGCTCGGCGCCTTCGCCCTCCTGCTCCTCCTCGGCTACGCCTTCTCCTGGATCGGGGCGCTGATCGGCCTGTCGGTCCGCACCCCCGAGGCGGCGACCTCGGGCGGGCTGATCTGGCTCTTCCCGGTCACGTTCATCTCGAACGCGTTCGTGGACTCCAGCAATCTGCCCTCCTGGCTCCAGCCCATCGCCGAGTGGAACCCGTTCAGCGCGACCGTGCAGGCCTGCCGCGTCCTCTTCGGCAACCCCGGCGTCTCCACCTCCGACGCCTGGCCGATGCAGCACCCGGTGTGGGCGTCGCTCCTCTGGTCGGTCCTGATCATCGTGGTCTTCCGGACCCTGTCGGTACGCAAGTACCGCTCGGCGACGGCGTGACGTCCCCCTGGAGCCTCAGGGCAGGTAGCCGGAGAAGACGAGGCCGTCGGGGAACGAGACGAAGGCCGCCCCTCCGGAGGCCAGCGGCTTCCCGCCGGCCTGGATCTCGAAGCCGTCGGGGAGCTTCGCCTCGAACGACTCGTAGTCGTCGTCGGAGGCGGGACCCGCCGCCGGGACGGACACCGCCTCGTTCTTGGCGGCGACGAGGACCCGGTTCCCCGCGAAGTACACCTCCTGCGCGGCGCCCTCGGTCAGGACGGGCAGCAGGGACCAGCGCCGCTCGCCGCTCGCCAGGTCGTAGGCGCTCACGAGCTGCCCGCTCGCCACCACCACCAGGCCGTCCGCGTTCACCGCGGGCCCTGCGGTCACCCCGGCGCCGAAGGACCGCTTCCGCCTCAGCGTCGCCCCGTCGAGGACCGTCACGGACCCGTCCGAGGAGCCCGTGCACAGCACGCCGCCGCTCTTCTCGTGCACCACGAACCGCTGGCAGTCCGCCGCTCCGCGCGCCACCTCCTTGCCGGTACGGGCGTCGAGCGCCACCGGCACGACCCCCAGCGGCACCAGGACCCGGCCCGCCGCCGCGACCGGTTCCTCCGGCAGGGCGTCGAGCGGCGTCCGCCACAGTTCCCTGCCGTCGGCGAGGCGCACGGCGGTCGCCAGGCCGGTCCGCTCGTCGCGCACGTTCACGTACGTCGAGTAGAGGACGCCGTCCCGCAGGTCGGTGCCCTTCACGGCCCAGTCGGTCCCGGGCGCCGGGATCCGGCCCCGCTCCTTTCCGTCCCGGACCCCGTACGCGACGACCCCGTCCGGCCCCGTCACGTACGCCGTGTCGCCGACGACCGCCGGGTACTGGGGCCCGCTGGGCAGCCCCTCGCCCCGGCCCGGCACCTTCCACACCTGCTTGCCGTTCGCCGCGCTCAGCCCGGTGACCGCGCCGCCGTTCCCGGGGCAGACCAGGACCTTCGGGGAGAGCGCGCAGCTGCCGACGCCCTGCTCGACCTCGGCGGTCCAGGGCGCCCAGCCCGCCGGACGCCGGGCGTGGTCCGTGGCGGCCGCGCCGAAGTCGTTGCCGTGGCCCTTGCCGCCGTACGGCAGGACGACCTGGCTCAGCGCGGCGATCGGCGGCGTGGTGGCGGTCGAGGGGCCACTGCTCGTCGGACCCGCGGCCCCGCCCGTGGCCGCACCGCCCTGCCCGCCGCCCCGGTTGAGGAGGACCACGCCGACCGTCGCCACCAGGGCCACCGCCACCGCGCCCGCGACCACCGCGCCCCACGGGCGGCGGCGCCGCTCCACGGGCGTCGAGGGGAGCACCGGCCGGCCCGTCAGCGCCGTGGGGGAGTACGGCACGACCGGCCCGAGCGTCGGCAGATCGGCCACGCCCGCGCCGGAGGCCGCCGCCTCCCCGGCGCTCCTGGCGGCCTCCCCGTACTCGGCGAGCAGCGAGAGCACCGGGCCGGGCCACGGGAACACCTCGGACGCGAAACCGCCGCCGAGCAGCTCCGCGACCTCCGCCGCCGACGGCCGCCGGTCCGGGTCGAGCCGCAGACACCGCTCCACGACCGGCCGCAGCTCCTCCGGGACGCCGTCGAGCTCGGCCTCGGCCCGGCTGATCCGGTAGATCACGGCCGCCATCTCGTCGTCGTGGAACGGCCCCCGGCCGCTCGCCGCGAACGCGAGGACCGCGCCCAGGCAGAACACGTCCGAGGCGGGCACCACCGCCCGGCTGCCCACCAGGTGCTCCGGCGACATGAACCCGGGGGAGCCCACGACCAGACCGGTCGAGGTCAGCGCGGTCGCCTCGAAGGCCTGCGCGATGCCGAAGTCGATCAGCTTGGGCCCGGCCGCGGCGAGCAGCACGTTCGCCGGCTTGAGGTCCCGGTGCAGCACCTTCACCTCGTGGACGCCCGCGAGGGCCCGCGCGAGGGCGGCCCCGAGGGCCCGGACGGTCCCGACGGGCAGCGCCCCGGACCGTACGACCGCCTCCGCGAGCGAGGGCCCCGGCACGTACTCGGTCGCCAGCCACGGCGACGGCGCGTCGGCGTCCGCGTCCACGAGCCGCGCGACGCCCGGCCCGTCCACGGTCCGCGCGGCCGCGATCTCCCGCCGGAAGCGGGTCCGGAAGTCTCCGTCGACCTCCAGGTCCTCCCGTACGGTCTTCACGGCGACCATCCGGTACGGATCGGCCGTCGGCGCGTCCGTCCGGCAGGCGAGGTGCACCTCGCCCATGCCGCCGGCGCCGAGGCGGGCGAGCAGCCGGTAGGGGCCGAGGAGCCGTGGGGGCTGTCCCGGCGGCAGGGCTTCCAGCAAGGGACTACTCCTCGGGCAGTGTGACGGAGGCGACGACCCCGGTGTCGTACACGACGTGGACGACACCGCCGAGCGGCAGCACCTCCGGCGGCCGGATCTCCCGGCCGATGTCGGTGCCGTTCCCCCGCTCGTACGGGTCCTTGGCGCGCGGCCCGGGGGCGCCGGGCACGGGCACGACGCGCTCCTTGCCGGGGGCGCCGTTCCGGCCGAGCGGCACCAGGTGCAGGGCCGAGAAGTCGGCGTAGACCAGGGTGTCCCCGGCGATCAGCGGGCCGGAGACGTACTGCTTCTTCCCGTCGGCGCCGGTGAGCGGGGGGATCGGGTAGTGGGCGAGGGTCTTGCCGGTGGTCGGGGCGAGGACGAACACGCCGGCGGGCCTGTCGGTGTTGCCCGAGTCGCGCCAGGGCAGTGGGCCCCGGTCGACGGCGACTGCGGTCCGGGCGGACACGGCGGCCGGCCAGGCGCCCGACTTCGTGACGTCGGCGGCCAGCGGGAGCCTGCCGCCGCCCGCCGGGGCGAGCGTCGCGGCGTCCAGGCGGTACAGCGCGAGCGTGGTCGTGAGCGTCGCGCAGTAGGCGTACCGGCCCTGGACGCTGAGACTGTCGCATTCCTTGGCCTCCGCCGGTACCTGGCCGCGCTGCTGTCCGGTCTTCGCGTCGAGCGCGACGAGACCGCCGTCGCTCAGCGCGTACACGAGGCCGTTCGCGTAGGCGACGGGCCCGAAGTCGCGGAACGCGCCCCGGGCGAGCTCGGCGTTGGTGAGCGAGGCGGACCACAGCCGGCGGCCGTCCGCCAGGGCGAAGGCCGTCACCTGGTCGCTCTCCTCGCCGGACAGGACGAAGACCGTGTCGTCGCCCACGATCGGCTGGGTGTTCAGCTTGGCCTGCGCGGGGTCCTTCTGCTCCCAGCGCACGGCGCCGCTGCGGGCGTCCCGGACCTGGAGGCGCCGGCCGGAGAGCAGGACGACGGAGTCGCCGTGGACGGCGGGAACGTTCGTGCTGCCCGCGACGAAGATGCCGCCGGTGGGCCCGATGGTGCTCGTGTCGTCCCGGGGGTCCGTCACCAGGTCCGCGGCCCACAGCCGCTTTCCGTTCGCCGGGTCGAGGGCCTCGTACCGCCCGTCCGTCGTCCGGCACACCAGCGCCTTCTCGCCGGTCGAGCAGCCGAGGGCGGGGGCGGTCAGCTTCGCCCGCCAGGGCTTCCAGCCGACCGGGCGCTGGGCGGCGTTCTGCGCGACGACACCCGAGGCGTCGGCGGTGCCCCGGCCGTCCACGCCCGGGACGCGGGGTCCGGCGGGCGGGGCCGCCTTCGCGGGGGCCTTCGGCGGCTCCGGATCGGGCCACAGGAGGTACGTGCCGAGGCCACCGGCGACGACGGCGAGCGCGAGGACGGCGGCGACCGCGCGCCTCCGCTTCCGGGGTGCCCCGGCGGCGGGACCGGCGGGCACGGTGGGCGCGGACACCGGCGCGAGCGTCGGTACGGAGTGCAGGCCGGGGACGGCCGGGGCGACCGCGGGACCGGCCGGTCCGGGCGCCGCCTCCAGGAGGGGCCCGCCCGAGGCGACGAGCCGGGCGAGCTCCCCGCCGTATTCGCCGATGTGCTCCCGTACGCCCTCCGGCCACGGGAAGACCTTCGCCGCCCCGGTGTCGAGCAGCCCGACGAGCGCCTCCGGCGTGGGCCGGTCCGCCGGGTCCAGGGCCAGGCAGGCGGCAATGGTCCCGCGCAGTTCCCCGGGGACCCGGCTCAGGTCGGCCTCGGCCTGGGAGACGCGGTACAGGACGGCCGCGAGGGGCCCGTCGCCGAAGGGGTCCTCGCCGGTCGCCGCGTAGCAGAGCAGCGAGCCGAGGCAGAAGACGTCGGAGGCGGCCGTGACCCGGCGGGCGCCGGCCACGTGCTCGGGGGACATGAAGGAGGGGGTGCCGACCATCATGCCGGTCGCGGTCATGGTGGTGGCGGTGTTGCTGCGGGCGATGCCGAAGTCGATGAGCCGGGGGCCGTCGACGGAGAGCATGACGTTGCCGGGCTTGAGGTCCCGGTGCAGGACCCCGGCCCCGTGCAGGTCGGCGAGGGCCCGGGCGACGTCCGCGCCGAGCGCCCGGACGGCGGCGACGGGCAGCGGGCCGCCGCGCCGCACGGCCTGCGAGAGGCTGGGCCCGGGGACGTAGGCGGTGGCCAGCCAGGGCGTCCCGGCGTCGGCGTCACCGCCGACGGGCGCGGCGGCGTAGGCGCTGTCGACGAGCGAGGCGACCTTGATCTCGCGCCGGAACCGGTCCCGGAAGGCCGGATCACCGGCGACGTCGCGGCGCACCGTCTTCACGGCGACGAAGGAGTCGCTCACGGTGTCCCCGGCGGCCCGCGCGAGGAACACCTCGCCCATGCCGCCGGCACCGAGGCGGGCGAGCACCTCGTACGGTCCGATCCGGCGTGGTGCGCCCTCGCGCAGTGGTCCCAGCACCTCGTCCTCCCCCTGGAGACATGCGTGACGCGTCGTCAGCCTCGCATCATTGCATGTGCATGCAGACCGAAGGGCCGGCCCCCACCGGGGCCGGCCCTTCGGTCGAGGAGTGCGGCTCAGCCGGTGTACGGCTTCGCGTTGAGGATCTTCACCGTGGCCTTCTTGCCGTTCGGCAGCTCGTACTGAGCGTCCTCGCCGACCTTCTTGCCGTTGACGCCGGAGCCGAGCGGCGACTGCGGCGAGTAGGTGTCGATGTCCTCGCTCGCGTACTCGCGGGAGGCGAGCAGGAAGGTCATCGTGTCGTCCTCGTCGCCGTCGAAGGCGATCGTGACGACCATGCCGGGCGCGACGACGCCCTCTTCGGCCGGGGCCTCGCCGACCTTGGCGTGCTCCAGGAGCTGAGTGAGCTGGCGGACCCGGAGCTCCTGCTTGCCCTGCTCCTCCTTGGCCGCGTGGTACCCGCCGTTCTCGCGCAGGTCGCCCTCCTCGCGCGCCGCAGCGATCTTGGCGGCGATCTCGGTGCGCGCGGGACCAGTCAGGTACTCAAGCTCGTCCTTGAGCTTGGTGTACGCCTCCTGGGTGAGCCAGGTGACGTTTTCGCTGGTCTGGGTCACAGGTGCTCCTCGTAGGTACTGGGAATACAAAGCATCGCCCTACACGGACAGCATGCGCTTCCCGGGTGGGCGAAATCACGAGCCTAACAATGAGTGGCGGAAAGCGGGAGGACATAAACCATCAAGATGGCGTCTCCCCAGGTCACCGCAGTGACTCGCCGGGACTCGTCACCCCGTCCCTACCCACCGCTACCGCGCCGTACACCCGATGAGCTCGGCACTCGTCGCACGGGCGGTCGTACGGAGCGTGAAGACGCGGTCGATCCGGGTGGCGGCGTCGTCGATCCGCACGTCCTTGCGGGCGACCTCGGTGCCGTCCTCGGAGCGGGAGCGCAGCGTGCAGACGCCCTTGGCGCCCTCGTCCTTGCGGATCTCCAGGTGGACCTGGACCTCGTCGGCGCTCACCACGTCGAACTTGATCATCTCGGCGCTGATCTTGTTGTCGACGACGTAGTGCCAGCCGAACCAGCCCATCACGCCGAGGAAGAGGACCCCGAGCACCGCTCCGGTGATCCTGAGCTTGCGGTCGGCCCGCTCGTCCGCGGAGCGCCCGTAGCGCCCCTCGGGCAGCTGCTCTCGCACCGCGCTCATGGGGGATCCTCTCGAAGCCGGGGGTGTGCGGAATTTTCGCTCCCCCGATTCCGTCACTATAGAGACCACCCTCCGCGTCGAATCACTGAGGATCGAGTCTTGACTGAGCAGCTGCGACTGATGGCCGTTCACGCCCACCCCGACGACGAGTCGAGCAAGGGTGCGGCCACGATGGCCAAGTACGTGTCCGAGGGGGTGGACGTCCTGGTGGTGACGTGCACGGGCGGCGAGCGCGGCTCGGTCCTGAACCCCAAGCTTCAGGGCGACCCCTACATCGAGGCGAACATCCACGAGGTGCGCCGCAAGGAGATGGACGAGGCCCGCGAGATCCTCGGCGTCTCGCAGGAATGGCTCGGCTTCGTCGACTCGGGCCTGCCCGAGGGCGACCCGCTGCCGCCGCTGCCCGAGGGCTGCTTCGCCCTGGAGGACGTGGACACGGCGGCCGGGGCCCTGGTCCGCAAGATCCGCTCCTTCCGTCCGCAGGTCGTCACGACCTACGACGAGAACGGCGGGTACCCGCACCCCGACCACATCATGACCCACAAGATCACGATGGTGGCCTTCGACGGCGCGGCCGACGCCGAGAAGTACCCCGAGGCCGAGTTCGGCCCGGTCTGGCAGCCGCTGAAGCTCTACTACAACCAGGGCTTCAACCGCCCCCGCACCGAGGCCCTGCACGAGGCCCTCCTGGCGCGCGGCCTGGAGTCGCCGTACGGGGACTGGCTGAAGCGCTGGGACGAGTTCGGCGGCAAGGCGCGCAACCTCACCACGCACGTCCCCTGCGCGGACTTCTTCGAGACCCGCGACAAGGCCCTGATCGCCCACCGCACCCAGATCGACCCCGACGGCGGCTGGTTCCGGGTCCCGATGGAGATCCAGAAGGAGGTCTGGCCGACGGAGGAGTACGAGCTCAGCAAGGCGCTGGTCCCGACCTCCCTCCCCGAGGAAGATCTCTTCGCGGGCATCCGCGACAATGCCTGACATGAGCGCACACCTGGCACTGACCCAGCTTGTCCCCTTCGCCGCCGAAGAGCTGGACAAGAACAAGGTGACACCCGGCGTCCTCGGCTTCGTCGTCTTCGCGGCCCTGGCCCTCGCGGTCTGGATGCTGATGAAGTCGATGAGCCGCCACATGGGCAAGATCTCCTTCGAGGAGACCCCGGACCCGAAGGCGACCCCGGACACCCCGGCGGCGGCCCCGGGCAAGTAGCCACCGGACGGCCCGGTCTCCCTCCAGGGAGCCCGGGCCGTCCAGGCTTCCGAACCCCGGCCCGGACGGCACCCACCGCCCACCGCGTGGGTCCGCGCCTGGGCTGGGCGGCGCCTTCCGCGGCCTGCCGTGTGGTCCCGCGCCCGGGCTGGCCGGTGCCCTTCGCGGCCTGCCGTGTGCGCCCGCGCCGGCGCCCGTGTGAGCCCGCGCCCGTGTGGGCCCGCGCCCGCGCCCGTGTGGGTCCGTGCCCCGCGCCCGGGTCGGGCGTCGCCCCGCTGCCGTGTGGGCAGGCGTCCCGCAGG
>NZ_MWIG01000231.1:0-11735 GCF_002156145.1 Streptomyces sp. NRRL B-24572
CCGGGGCGGAGGCCGGGGACCGGGAGGCCGCGACTCCGGCCCCGCAGGGCCTCAGGCTCCGCCGGGCCTCAAGCCCCCGCCAGCTCGGCGTTCGCGCGTTCCGTGATGAGGGTCAGCACGCGGCCGGCGACCGCGAGGTCCTCGGCCGGAATGCCCTCGTACAGCCGGGCTGCGATCCCGAGGCTCTCGGCGGTGGTGGTCTCGTGCAGCTCCCGTCCGGCGTCCGTCAGGCGCAGCCGGGAGGCGTGTGCCGGCACCTGCTCCACGAGCTTCGAGGCCGTCAGCTCGTCGATCACGCCGTGCACGACGGACTCGTCGGTCTTGAGCGAGCCGATGACGTCGGTGACGAGCTCGTCCCGATCGACGGAGTCGCCCGCGACCGAGACGGCCCGGAGCGCGACGCTCTGCTCGAAGGTGATTCCGTGGCGGGTCAGCACCCGCTCCAGGAGGGCGCGGGGGGCGTAGTGCGCCAGGGCGACGACGCGACCGTTGAGGATGGGTGCGGTGGTGGTCATGACTGCTCCTCGGTGTTCCCGGTGTTCCCGGTGTTCCCGGTGTTCCCGGTGTTCTCGGTGTGCGGGTCAAGAGGCGCTTCGAGCAGGACCGCGAGCTCGCGGGTGAACTGCCGTGCGCGCGGGCTCTTCTGTCCCCCGAGCGGCTCCAGCATCTGGTCCAGGAGGCCCTGGACCACCGTGATGGCGCGGCCGGTGACGTCGCGCCCCTGCTCGGTGAGCGAAAGGCGCATGGCGCGCGGGTCGTCCGGGTCCCGGGTGCGGGCGACGAGTCCGGACGCCTCCAGCGCGCGGGCGAGCTTGGAGACGTACAGCGCTTCGAGCCCGCTGTGGTCGGCCAGCTGCCGCTGGCTCGGTTGGCGCCCGGAGCGCGCCATGCCGTACAGGGACCCCATCAGCGCGTACTGGGCATGGGTCAGGCCCAGCGGTGCGACCGCCCGGTCGACGGCCACCCGCCACTTCATCGACAGGCGCCAGACCAGGAATCCCGCCGTGGCGCTCTCGGTTTCCGAACTCATGAGAGATACCGTACATGGCTACTGTGTACATGGCTACTATTTTCCGGCTCGGGCCCTGAGGTCGATGGCCGCCGGGCCCGAGCCGCCGGCTACCGGCCCTTCGCGCCCAGGGCCACCAGGCCGCCCATGCCCATCACGTACACCTGGCCGCCGCCCGCCCGCCCGGTCGAAGGCCCAGACGTGCTTCGCGCTGAACGCGACGACCGTCCCGTCCTCGCCCAGGATCTGGACCAGGGGCTCGGAGACGGGCTTCGTCCACAGGGCCTTCGCCGTGAACCCGTCGCCCAGCGGGCGCGCCGGGTCGGTGCGGGCGGGGGCGGGAGCCTTGGCGGCGGTCGTGGGCTTCGGCTTCGACGGGTCGTCCCGCCCCAGCCGCACCGAACCCGGTGCCGCCGCCCGCGAGCGCCACGGCCCCGCCCGAGAGACCGAGGGTCAGCAGCCGGCGCCGGCCCGGGTCCGCCGGGCCCGGCGGTGCGTACGGCGGTGCGGAGGGCGGTACGGGCGGCAGGGGAGGCGCCGGTGCCGCCGGCGGCACGGCCGCCGCGGGCACCGAGGGCGCCATGACCGCCGCCGCCCGCTCGATCGCGGCGATCAGCGCGGGCGGCAGCCACACCTCAGACGTCCGGGGGGTACCGGCCTTCCGGACGAAGTCGACGACCTGGCGCGGGGAGGGCCGGTCGCCCGGGGCCTTCGCCAGACACGCGGCGACCAGGAGCCGCAGTCCTTCGGGGACCGCCGACAGGTCCGGCTCCTCGTGGGCGACGCGCCGCAGGACGTCCTGCGGCTGCCCGTCGCCGTCGCCGTCGAAGGGGCCCGCGCCGCGCGCGGCGAACACGAGGGTCGAACCGAGCGAGAACACGTCGCTCGCCGGGGTGAGCGGCTGCCCGAAGGCCTGCTCGGGCGACATGTACGCGGGCGTGCCGAGGATCATCCCGGTGGCCGTGAGCGCCGTCGCGTCCGTGGCCCGTGCGATGCCGAAGTCGATGAGGTGCGGCCCGTCCAGGGCGAGCAGCACGTTCGCCGGTTTCAGGTCCCGGTGGATCACCCGCGCCGAATGGATCCCCACCAGGGTCTCGGCGAGGCCGGCCGTGAGCATCCGTAACGCGTCCTCCGGCAGCGGGCGTGCGTCCCGACCGCGCGGTGCAGCGAGACGCCCACGACGAACGCGGTCGCCATCCACGGCGTCCGGGCATCCGGATCCGCGTCCACGACCGGCGCCGTGAAGGCCCCCGACACCCGCCGCGCCGCCGCGACCTCGTGCCGGAACCGGTCCCGGAAGGCGCCGTCGAGGGCCAGGTCCGGCCGCACCATCTTCACGACCACCGTCCGGCCCCCGGACGACCGCCCCAGGTACACCGCCCCCATGCCGCCCGCGCCGAGCCGCGCGACGAGCGCGTACGGCCCGGCCTCCCGCGGATCGTCCGCGCGGAGTCGCTCCGTCGTGGCCCCCTCCCTCGACGGCCCCACAGGTCACCGGCGAGGAGGGCGTTCGTGTCCGGCTTCACGAAGTGCTCGCACGCGGGCCCCTCGTACGTCCGCCAGGGCCTGTCCGACCCTGATCCGGAAGGGAGGGCCTAGGCCTTCTTCGTCCTGGCCGCGGGGGAGTCCGGACCGCAGGACAGGCGGGCGGCCTCCGCGCCCGCGTCCCCCGCCTTCGCGTTCTCGATCGAGGTGGAGCACTCCAGGACGCCCGAACCGTCGATGGTCCAGCCGATCGCACGGCCCGCGGCCCGCTCGCCCTTGCCGCAGGTGTACTGGAAGTCGGCGGTGACCTGTCGTACGAAGGCGTATTCCACGATGGTCCCGGGGCCCTCGACGACGGTGCGGTTCGAGGCGGGCTTCGGCGCGGGCCGGTGGACGTCGGCGAAGGCGTAGACGTCACCCTCGGCGGCTTCCGTGTCCCCGATGTGGGCGCCGAGGGAGCGGAGCACGGCCTCCGCGTCGACCCTCGGGCCCTTCTCGAAGGTGACGGCGGTCGTCGGAGTGTGGAGCGGCATCTGCTCGTTCGTCACCGCGCCGCCCTTCCTGCCCAGCTTCTGCTTGGCGGCGACGCTGGTCAGCACGTCCCGCGTGTCGACGTTGAACCACGTGTACGTGCCGTTCGCGCAGGCCGTCCTGATCGCCTGCGTGGGCAGTGCCGCCGTCCCGCCGCTCTCGGACGTACAGGCGACCGTGCCGGAGAGCAGCGCGGCGACGGCGCACGCGGAGAGGCCGATCTTCGTGATCTTCATGCTCGTGTCCCCCTGAGACTTCGTGCCATTGGTCGATGGCGAAGTCGACCCTGCCTTCGAGGGGACTTGCCGGACAAGGGACTTGAGCCACTTCTGAGCTGGGCACGAGCCGCCGGGCCCGGGCTCTGGCCGGGCCCGGAGGGTGCCGGGCCGGCGCGGCTGTGCGGGGACGTCCGGGATGCCCCGTATCTCGGCGATCCGTCCGGGGTCCGACGGGGTCGTCCGGCATTACGGGGTCGTCCGGCGTTACGGGGTCGTCCGGCGTTCCGGGGTCGTCCGGCGTTCCGGAATGTGGAGCGGCGGTAAAGCGCGGGAAAAGTCCTGCTCGGCGGGCTGCGGTTCCCGTACGGAGCGTTTCCGTTCTCTTGACGCGTTCTTGGCGCCCCGAGGTCCCGCCCGGGCGTGTCGGAACAACGGATTCCGCAGGAGAGGGGCCATTGACCTGCGGTTCTGCTCGCGCTTCCATTCAGCCCGGGAGCCCATGGAACCACCTGATCACCAGCCGCCTCGGAGGCGATACCGCTCCCGTTCAGAACCACCGCTCGCATCGATCGGAACCGCCTGATGACCGACACCCTCAGCGCGCCGCACGCGTTGGCCCCCCAGACCGAACCCGTGCCGCAGAAACTCAAGCGTTCCATCGGTGTCGTGGGCGGTACATTGCTCACGCTCTCGTGCGTGACGCCCGCCTCCACCCTCTTCGTGGTCGTACCCGACCTCTTCGACGGAGTCGGCACGTACGCCGCTCTCACCATCGCCATCGGCTCGCTGCTCTGTATCGGCGTGGCGTTCTGTTACTCCGAGCTGGGCACCCTGATCCCCAGCGCGGGCGGCGAGTACGCCATCGTCTCCACCCTCTCGGGCCGCCTGGCCGGCTGGCTGGTCTTCGTCCTGTCCCTGCTGGTGGTGATGATCGTGCCACCGGTGATCGCCATGGGGACCGCCGACTACCTCGCCCCCCTGGTGCACATCCCCGCCCCGATCGCCGGCGCCGGCGTCATGCTCCTCGCGACCCTCGCGGGCCTCCTCGACCTGCGCGCCAACGCCTGGATCACCGGCATCTTCCTCGTCCTCGAGGTGATCGCGGCCGGAATCGTCGCGATCCTCGGCTTCGCCCACTCCGAGCGCGGCGTCGGCTCCCTCCTCCATGGCCAGGTCGCGGCCGAGGGCGGCTCGCACTCGCTCGTCACCGGCGCCATGGTCGTCTCCGGCCTCGCCATCGCCCTCTTCATCACCCAGGGCTTCTCGACGGCCGTCTACCTCTCCGAAGAGCTGGAGAACCCGCGCAAGAACGTGGCCCGCACCGTGCTCGCCACCCTCGCCATCTCGACCGCCGTCATCCTGGTCCCCGTCGTCGCCATCACCCTCGGCGCCGGCGACCTGGAGACCCTCACCGGCGGTGACATCAGCGGCATGATCGCGGCCTGGTCCAACTCGGCCGTCGGCACCTTCATCAGCCTCTGCGTCGCCCTCGCGATCATCAACGCCGGCATCGTCATGGTCATCCAGAACTCCCGCGTGCTGTTCGCCTCCGCCCGTGACAAGGCCTGGCCGGAGCCCGTCAACAACGCCCTGTCCCGCCTGGGCCGCTTCGGCTCCCCGTGGGTGGCCACCCTGGTCGTGGGCGTGCCGGGCGCGGCCCTGTGCTTCGTCAACCTGGACACCCTCTACGGCGTGACCGGCGTCTCCGTGACCGGCATGTACCTCCTGGTCGCCGTGGCGGCGCTGTTCAGCCGCCGGGGCGCGCACCGCGAGGTCGGGGCGTGGCGCATGCCGCTGTGGCCGGCCGTCCCGGTGGTGCTCATCGGCGTCATGGCGTACATCCTGTACATGCAGGACGTCGAGTACCTGCTGTGGACCGGCGGCATCACGGCGGTGGCCACCCTCTACTGGGCGCTGTACCTGCGGCCGCGCAAGGAGACCCGCTGGCTGGTCAGCATCCCGGAGGACGAGCAGCTCTGACCCTGCCGAAACCGTCCGACCCGAGGGCCGGGGCGCTTCTTGCGCCCCGGCCCTCGGGCGTGCTCCGGACGGGGCCGCCCCGTACGGCGATCACTCCGTACGGGGGTCGGTCGGTGCGTCCCGCGTGTCGTGACGGGCCCCGTGGGCAGCGGAAACGTATCTGTGCATGCATGACCACTGACATGGAACACCTGTTGAACGTACGTCTGTGCGAGCGATTCGGTGATGCGGCCGACTGGGCCGAGGTCACGTCCCTGACCGCCTCCCACCTCCGGGCCGTCGTCTCGGCGCTGGGGCCCGAACGCGCCGTGACCTTCCTGACGGCGGCGCGCCGAGCCCTCGAAGAGGAGGAATCCCGGGCAGGAACGATTCACCTGGGCTTCGGGGCCCACCTCTGGACCCACCTCGAAGACGCCGCCTGGAGCCCGTCGCCCCTGGCCGGGACCTCGGCCTGGGACGCGATGCTGACCATGCACCGCCTCTCCGTCCTGGCCCCCGACCCGGGCCTCGCCGCCCATCTCGACGCCGCCCTGGACGCCTGCCGCCACCGCCTCGTACCGGCGGTGGCCGGGTTCTGACCCCACGGGCCGCCGACCACGCCGAATACCCCCGAGGCCTTCGTCGCCCCGCCGGCCTCGGGGCGCCGCCCCCTCGTGAACGGACCGCCTCGAAGGCGCTTCGGGGTGAAGCGCCTCTGCCTATACTCCGGCGATGAACGCTCCCGTCACCTTGAAGGTCGCCGCGACGCCGACCGCTCCCGCCCTCGTCCTTCGCCCCTGGCACGTGGAAGACGTCACCGCGCTCGTCGAGGCGTACGAGGACCCCGGTCTGCGGCGTTCGACCGCCTCTCCCGTGGAGGGCGAGGACGACGCGCTGCGGTGGGTACGGGCTCAGGAGCGGGGATGGGCGGCGGGCGACCGGTTCGGCTTCGCCGTCCTCGAAGCGGCCCCTGACGCGGCGCCGCCCCGGTTGGTGGGCAACGTCGTGCTCAAGGAAGTCGCACCCGGCAAGCCCTCCGCCGAGGTCGGCTACTGGACGGCAGCGCACGCTCGCGGACGAGGCGTGGCCCCACGGGCGCTGGAGGGCCTGACCGCCTGGGCCTTCGACGCCTTCCGGGCCGACGGCCTGGAGGCCCTCGCACTCCTGCACCAGGTCGACAACCCGGCGTCCTGCCGCGTCGCCGAGAAGAGCGGCTACGCGTTCGAGCGCATCCTGCCGTCGACTCCGCCCGCCTATCCGCTCGACGGCCATCTGCACGTACGGCGCGCAACCGCCTGACACCGCCCGCGGGGACGCACGTGCCGGGGATCGACCAATCAACCGTCAGTCGATCGAAATTCGATCAATCGACAGGATTGCATTGACTCGATCACCGGTCGCACCTAGCTTCTGGCCGCACCCGACCGCCAGAAAGGTTGTTGCGTCATGACCGACAGAGCTTTGCCCGCACGGAAGGTGAGGGGCCGTGGGCTCCTCGCCGCCGTCCTCGCGTTCGGCGGAACCGCCGTCCTCACCGGCGCGCCCGCCGCGGCCGCGGGAAGCGTCACCTACGTGGACTGTTCGCGGGCGGCCGCCGGGGACGGCAGCCAGGCGGCGCCGTTCAACAGCATCGGACAGGCCAACGGGAAGACGTACGGACCCGGCGACACGCTCGCCTTCGCCGCCGGCACCGTGTGCACCGGCGCCCTCGCCCCGCAGGGCAGCGGCACCGCCGCCGCGCCCATCGTCCTCACCGGCTACGGCACCGGCGCCCTGCCCGTGATCGACGGCGGCGGCGCCCCCGACGCCGTCTCCCTCACCAACCAGGACCACTGGCGGATCGGCAACCTCCAGATCACCAACCCCGCCGCCGCCCTCGCCCGCCGCACCGGCCTGCGGATCTCCGCCACCGACGGAACCGCCCACAGCGGCTTCGACATAGGTGACCTCGTCATCGACCGGGTCGCCGGCCAGACGAACAAGAACAGCCCGACCACCGAGGACTACGTCCAGTCCGCCGGCATCGTCACCGGCGCGAGCGGCACCGGCTCGACCCTCAACGACGTCCACGTCCACGACAACCGGATCAGCAACACGGGCGGCGGCGGCCTCAAGATCCGCGTCGGCGCCATGACCGCCAAGGGCACCGGAGTCCTCATCGAGAACAACATCGTCAAGGACGTCGGCGGCGACGGCATCATCGCCAGCTACGCCGAAGCCCCCATGATCCAGTACAACAACGCCTCCGGCGTCGGCAACGGCGTCTACCCCTTCTCCGGCGGAAACTTCGCCGGCGTCTGGGTGCTCGGCGACCACAACCCGACCATCCAGAAGAACGCCGTGTACGGCATCACGCGGATGTCCGTCGCCGACAGCCAGGCCTTCGACTGCGACTGGGGCAACACCGGCACCTGCACGATCCAGTACAACTTCAGCCGCGACAACATCGGCGGCTTCTTCCTCGACTGCGACGGCTGCGGCACCATCGGCGCCGCCCAGCAGGTCATCCGCTACAACATCTCCGAGAACGACTGCCGCATGAGCAGCGTCAGCGCCGGCCGCTCCGCCCTGCACATGTACAACAACGTCCTCTACTGCACGGACAAGAAGTTCAGCATCACGCTCCCCGACGAGAGCGTCGTCGAGAACAACATCTGGGTGGGGACCACCGACTCCCGGCTGCCCACCGGCGCCGGGATCTCCTGGCTGTGGAACGTCTTCCAGGGCGTGCCCCGGCCCACCGCCAACGGCATCGTCGGCGACCCGCGGTTCGTGAACCCCGGCACCGGCGGCGACACGATCCATTCCGTCGACGGCTACAAGCTGCGCGCCACGTCACCCGCCCTGAACAACGGCTCCGTGATCAGCGGCAACGGCGGTCGCGACTACTGGGCGAACCCGGTGAGCGCCACCACGAAGCCGCACCGCGGCGCGTACAACGGACCCGGTCTGTAAGGGTCCCGGCGCCGAGGGCGGGTGGGGTCCGTCCTCGGGCCGCGCTCACGGCGCCACGTGGTAGTACCGGGTGCAGGAGAGGACCATGCCGTCGTCGGCGATCGTGAAGACGTCCACGAAGCGCAGGTCCTGCCCGTCGGTGCCCGGGACCACGCGGCGCCCCGTGGCGACCACGCTGCGGTCCTGGCCCACGACCCGGTCGATCTCGTAGCGGGTCCTCGGCACGGAGTGCCCGAAGTGGGTGTGCAGGACCGCCGGGCGCCCGTGGAACGGGGGCAGACCCGGCAGTTCGAGGACCACGCCGTCGTGCAGCAGGGAGGCGCACGAGTCCAGGTCACCGGCGTCGAGGTAGTCGTAGACCAGGCGGACGTGGTCGATTCCTGCGGCGGTGACCAGGTCGGCCGGTCCCGGCAGCCCGGTGCTCGTGTCATCTTGGCGGTTCAACGGCTGAGCCCCTTTCACTCTCGGCCAGGATTCTGGGGGGAGCCGCCAACTCCGCGTTATCCCCCCTCTATCTCCGACCGGGATCTTCACGGCATGGACAGGGCGGGGGTGGTTGTGGAGACTGTCCTCACTCGGACCTGACGTGTCAACTCGTTTCTTTGGTGGGGGAATCGGTGACGGACGACATCGGGGACAGATCCCAGGAACTCCCGGACATGTCGCCCCTTGCCTTCCGGGTCCTGGGACCGTTGCAGGTCCACGGCCCCGACGGACCGCTGCGGCTTCCGCCCGGGCGCCAGGAGGTGATCCTCGCGGCGCTGCTCCTGGAGGTGAACCGGGTGGTCAGCACCAACCACCTGGTGGACCTCATCTGGGAGGACAACCCGCCGGAGACCGCCCGCACCCAGGTGCAGATCTGCGTGTCGCGGCTGCGGAAGCTCCTCGCCGGAGCGGACGGCGAGGTATCGATCACGACCCGCCCCCCGGGATACGTCCTGCACACCGACGCGGCGAACGTGGACGCCGCGCTCTTCACCGACCTCGTCTTACGGGCCCGCCGACTGCGCGAGAAAGGGGAACTCGACCGGTCCGTACAGCTGTTGAGGGACGCCGTGACGCTGTGGCAGGGCGACTGCCTGTCCGGCCTCGACAGCGGCCCGCTCGCCAACAAGGCACGCCAGCTCAACGAGGAACGCCTGACCGCCGTCGAACTCCGCATCCAGCTCGAACTCGAACTCGGACGGTACGACGGGCTCGTGGGCGAACTGCAGAGGCTCACCCACGAACACCCCCTGCGGGAGAAGCTGCGCGGCCAGCTGATCCAGGCCCTGTACTGGTCCGGACGGCAGGCCGAGGCCCTGGAGGCCTTCCGCACCGCACGACGGTTCCTCGCCGAGGAACTCGGCCTCGAACCCAGCCGGGAGCTCAGGGAACTCGAATCGGCGATCCTCGCCGGCCGGCTCCCCGCGCCCACCGGATCCGGCCCGGTGCCCGTAGCCGTACGCGCACCGGGGGAGAAGGCGTCCCCCGAGGAGCCGGCGCAGCCCGCGGCCGTGGAGTCCGCGGAGGACACCGAGACGACCACCGCGCCGTCCGCAGAATCGGTTCGGCAGGACGCCGTGCCGCACCAGCTCCCCGCCGCCGTCGCCGACTTCGTGTCCGACGCCGACCGGCTCGCCGCCCTCGAAGAGGCGCTGACCGGACGACCCGGCCGCACCACCGTGGGACTCGCCGCGATCACCGGAAAGCCCGGCACCGGCAAGTCGACCCTCGCCGTGCACGTCGCCCACATGCTCTCCGAGACAGGCTTCCCCGACGGCCAGCTCTACTGCGACCTGCGCGGGACCACCGGCACCCCGGCCACCCCCGAGGAGGTCCTCGGACGGTTCCTGCGCGCCCTCGGCATCCCCGGCCAGCTCATCCCGGAATCCCTGGACGAGCGGGCCGAGATGTACCGCACCCGACTCGCCTCCCGCCGCGTCCTGGTCGTCCTCGACGACGCAGCCGGCGAGGGCCAGGTGCTGCCGCTGCTGCCCGGCAGCCGCGGCTGCGCCGTCCTCGTCACCGGCCGCGCCCGCCTCACCGCCCTGCCCGGCGCCCACCGCGTGGAACTCGACGTGCTCGCCGAGGACCGCGCCCTCGAACTGCTCTCGCGGATCATCGGACGCGAGCGGGTCGCCGGCGAGGCCGCGGCCGCGGAGGCCCTCGTCCGCACGGTCGGACGGCTCCCGCTCGCCCTGCGGATCGTCGCCGCCCGGCTCGCCGCCCGCCCGCACTGGACCCTGGCGTCCATGGTGCAGCGCCTCGCCAACGAGCGGCACCGGCTCGACGAACTCACGCACGGCGAGATGACGATGCGCGCCAGCCTGTCCCTGACGTACGAGGGCCTGGCACCGGAGGACCGCCGTCTCCTTCGCCTCCTGAGCATGGCGCAGGCACCGACCCTGCCGAGCTGGCTGGCGGGCGCCCTGCTCGACGACCGCCGCCCCTTCCCCTCGGACCTGATGGAACCGCTGGTCGACGTGCAGATGCTGGACGTCGCCGGAGTGGAGCGCACCGGCGGTTTCCGGTACCGCTTCCACGAGATCATCCGCGTGTACGCGCGGGAACAGCTGGCGGCCCACCACACGCCCGAGGGACGGCAGGAGGCGCTCGCCCGGATGGCGGGCGGCTGGATGCACCTGGCCCAGCAGGCCCACCGGAAGGTGTACGGCGGGGACTTCACCGTCCTGCACGGCGACGCGCCCCGCTGGGAACCCCCGGACTCGTACACGGACGAGGTCCTCGCCGACCCGCTGGCCTGGCTCGACGCGGAACAGGCCTCCCTGTGCGGGATGGTCGAGCACACCGCCGAGGCGGGCCTCCACGACCTCAGCTGGGACCTCGCGACCTCGCTCGTCACCCTGTTCGAGGTGCGCGGCCACTACGACCTGTGGGAGCAGACCCATCTGAGCGCCCTGGCCGCCGTCCGCAAGGCGGGCAACCTGCGCGGCACCGCCGCCGTACGCGCCTCGCTCGGATCGCTCTACATGAGCCGCAACCAGTTCGACACCGCCCGGCAGGCCCTGAACTCGGCACTCGACGTCTTCCAGGCGCTCGACGAGCCGATGGGCGAGGCACTGTGCCGGCGCGACATGGCCCTCATCGCCCGCAGCAGCGGCGACGACACCTCGGCCCTCGAGCTGTACCGGAGGTCCCTGGCCGACTTCGACCGGGCGGGCGACGTCGTGGGCCGCGCGATCGTCCTCACCCAGAGCGCGCACATCCGGATGCGGCAGGGCGAGATCGCGGCGGCACAGCGCCAGTTGGACGAGGCGCTCGACATCTACGAAGGGGTCGGCTACACCGGCGGCCGCGCGAGAACACTGCGGCGCGTCGGACAACTGCTGCTCGAACAGGGCCGGAGCGACCTGGCGGTCCTGACCTTCACGGAAGTGCTCGAACTCTGCCGGGACTCCGGCGACGTCATCGGAGAGGGCCATCTGCTCCACGACCTGGGGCACGCCTTCGTCATCATGGGCCGTCCCGACCGGGCCCGGGACTTCTTCGACCGCGCGGTGACCGCGCGGGAGGGCGTCATGGATTTCAGCGGTGGCGCGCTGGCGCGCCTGGACCTCGCCCGTCTCCTCGACACG
>NZ_MWIG01000232.1:0-147 GCF_002156145.1 Streptomyces sp. NRRL B-24572
CGGCCCGGTACTGGAGGGTCTTGATCGCGCCCTCGTTCTTGCCCATGACCCGGGCGGTCTCGGCGACCGAGAGGCCCTGGAGGAAGCGGAGGGTCACGCACTCCTGCTGCTGGGGGTTGAGGCGGCGGACGGCGTCGAGGAGCGCGG
>NZ_MWIG01000232.1:237-18442 GCF_002156145.1 Streptomyces sp. NRRL B-24572
GGCGCCGAAGTCGCGGCCCTGCCAGGTGAAGGTGGAGATCCGGCGCAGGGCGCGCAGGAAGGTCTCGCTGGTGAGGTCCTCCGCCGTCGCCTTCCCGCCGACGCGGTAGTAGATGTAGCGGTAGACCGTGTCGCTGTACTGGTCGTACAGGCGACCGAAGGCCTCGGCCTCGCCCGCCTGGGCGCGCTCGACGAGGTCCATCATGCGGGCGCTGTCACTGTCCGCGGTGGGGCGGCGGGCGGTGGTCGAGGTTCCGGAGCCGGAGCGGGCGCCCCGTCTGCTCACGGCGGCGCCGCCCTCGGCCAGGGCGTAGCAAGGGCCGGCGGGTGCCGGTGCGGCGAAGGCGAAGGCGGGGACAGGGCCGGCGTACGCGGTGGGGACGAAGCCGCGCAAGTGGTCGAGGACCGTTGCGCGCAGCGTAGCCAGGCCCGAGGTGTCAACCCCGACGTGTGGGTACACGGGACTCCCAGAGGCAGAGCTTCCATCACGTGCAGTGCGGGACCGTTCACCCGTCGTGGCGACGTGAGGGGTCCTTTGTGCGTCTGAGGAGAATAACGCTTCGTACAGGCAGCACTACACCCAGTTGCTCAAATCACCGATTACGTCGTTTCCATTACCGCTTGTAGTCGCATCAAGTCGCAGTTCGTGACCGGTTGTTGATCGGTTTGCTTCCGAGTGTGATTGCGCGGGCGATGCGTTGTGCTCAAGTGCGGGACGGGTGAGTGAACGGGGCCGCTGCGGGGTAAGGAGGGCGGAATGCCCGGGAGTCGACCTGTGCGGTGCTGTTCGACCACGGACGGGTGAGCCCGCCTGGTCCGGGGTTGTCGCAGATGATCGCAGCCGAAACGTATCGGCAGGGCCCTTCCGGGCGGGGCGGCGTCAGTGGCGGCGGCGGTGCAGGGCGACCGCGGCGGCGGTGCCGCCGGCCAGCGCGCCCAGGCCCGCGGCGGCGGGGATGCCGACCTTGGCGGCCTTGCGGCCGGTCCGGTAGTCGCGCAGCCGCCAGTCCCGGTCCTTCGCGTACTTGCGGAGCTTGGTGTCCGGGTTGATCGCGTACGGGTGTCCCACGAGCGACAGCATCGGGATGTCGTTGTGCGAGTCGCTGTACGCGGCGCAGCGGCTCAGGTCGAGCTCCTCGGCGGCGGCGAGGGCCCGTACCGCCTCGGCCTTGGCCGGTCCGTGCAGGGGCTCGCCGACCAGCTTGCCCGTGTAGACGCCGTCGATCGACTCCGCGACCGTGCCGAGCGCGCCGGTCAGGCCGAGCCTGCGGGCGATGATCGTGGCCGTCTCGACCGGGGCGGCCGTGACCAGCCAGACCTTCTGGCCGGCGTCCAGGTGGGCCTGGGCGAGGCCGCGGGTGCCCGGCCAGATGCGGTCGGCCATGTACTCGTCGTAGATCTCCTCGCCGATCGACATCAGTTCGGAGACGCGGTGGCCCTTGACGATGGACAGGGCGCTGTCGCGGGCGTCCTGCATGTGCTCGGGGTCCTCGACGCCGGCGAGCCGGAACCAGGCCTGCTGCCAGGCGAAGCGCGCGAGTTCGCGGCGCTGGAAGAACTTCCGCTTGTACAGGCCGCGACCGAAGTGGAAGATCGCGGCGCCCTGCATCACGGTGTTGTCGAGATCGAAGAAGGCGGCGGCCCGCACGTCCCCGACGACCGGGAACTCGGGCTCGGCGGCCTCGGTGGCGGCGGCCTCCTCGCGCTCCTGTTCCAGCTGGAGCGAGGACTTGCGCGCCGCCTCGGCGGCGGCCTCGCCTGCGAGGACGCTGCGCGCGGTGGCGGAGCGCCTACGGGGGGTGAGCCATCCCAGAGCGGCCATGCCGTTGAGCATAGCCAGTCTGTTCGGTACTTCCCGACTTGTGAGGTCGCCGGTGTGTGAACAGTGGGGGACTCCCCTGTTACCCGGCGCGCAGAATGGACGCCATGTTCGGACGTGCGAAGAAGAAGGACGCCGCGGCGAAGAAGGACCCCGCCTCGCGGACCGTGACGCTGATCGGCAAGCCGGGGTGTCATCTCTGCGACGACGCCCGCGCGGTGATCGAGGCCGTGTGCGCGGAGACCGGAGCATCCTGGGAGGAGAAGGACATCACCCGGGACGAGGAGCTCCACCGGGCGTACTGGGAGCAGATCCCCGTGGTCCTCATCGACGGCGAGCAGCACACCTTCTGGCGTGTGGACGCCGGACGGCTCCGGCGCGAACTGGGTGCCTGACCGAAAGCCGGTTACCATCATGGACGTTTTGTTGGGTTTCGGGGGCGGCATCGTGAGGAGAGTGTGCGGCTTTGCCCCCTTCGGGATCTCAACGCGCTGACACGCTCCGCGGTTCCACGACGACAGGAACCGGCCGCGTGACCCCGGTCACTTTGGGCGGACAAAACGGACACCATCTTTGTGCACGCGTTCACAAAGACATAGCCTGCATTCGACGGGGCGGTCTTGTGACGTACGGCCGCCTGCAGCCCCGCTCATCCCGCAGGAGCACCGTGGCAACTGGCCGAACTCACCGACCGGCGACCCGTAGCCGAGGAATTCCCGAGGCCACCGTCGCCCGGCTTCCGCTGTATCTGCGCGCACTCACCGCGCTCTCGGAGCGCTCCGTACCCACGGTCTCCTCCGAGGAGCTCGCGGCCGCGGCGGGGGTCAACTCCGCGAAGCTGCGCAAGGACTTCAGCTACCTCGGCTCGTACGGCACCCGCGGTGTCGGCTACGACGTCGAGTACCTCGTCTACCAGATCTCCCGGGAGCTGGGGCTCACCCAGGACTGGCCCGTCGTCATCGTCGGCATCGGCAACCTCGGCGCCGCCCTCGCCGGCTACGGCGGCTTCGCCTCCCGCGGCTTCCGCGTCGCCGCGCTCATCGACGCCGACCCCGCCATGACCGGCAAGCCGGTCGCCGGGATCCCCGTCCAGCACAGCGACGACCTCGAGAAGATCATCAGCGAGGACGGCGTCTCCATCGGCGTCATCGCGACCCCGGCCGGCGTCGCCCAGCAGGTCTGCGACCGCCTCGTCGCCGCCGGAGTCACCTCCATCCTGAACTTCGCCCCGACCGTGCTCTCCGTGCCCGACGGCGTCGACGTGCGCAAGGTCGACCTCTCCATCGAGCTGCAGATCCTCGCCTTCCACGAGCAGCGCAAGGCCGGCGAGGAGACGAGCGCCGAGGAGGGCCCCGACGCGGTCGCCGAGCCCGAGCCCGTCGTCGTACCGCCGGCTCCCCGTGGCACCACGGGCACCACCGGTCGCAAGGGACCCGACGGGGACGTCCCCGCGGTGATGCCGGCATGAGCCTTCTCGTCGTCGGACTGAGCCACCGCAGCGCCCCGGTCTCCATCCTGGAGCGGGCCTCGCTGTCGGCGGACACCCAGGCCAAGCTCCTCCAGGACACCCTCGCCGCCGAACCGGCCGCCGAGGCCACCGTCCTGGCCACCTGCAACCGCATCGAGCTCTACGCCGACGTGGACAAGTTCCACGCCGGGGTCGCCGAGCTGTCCACGCTGCTCGCGCAGCACAGCGGCGTCGGCCTGGACGAGCTCACTCCTTATCTCTATGTGCACTACGAGGACCGGGCCGTCCACCACCTCTTCTCGGTGGCCTGCGGGCTCGACTCCATGGTCGTCGGCGAGGGCCAGATCCTCGGCCAGATCAAGGACACCCTCGCCCTCGGCCAGGACCTCCACACCGCGGGACGCCTCCTCAACGACCTGTTCCAGCAGGCCCTGAGGGTCGGCAAGCGCGCCCACAGCGAGACCGGGATCGACCGGGCCGGGCAGTCGCTCGTCACCTTCGGCCTGGAGCAGCTCGCCCAGGACGCGGACGTCGAGACCTGGTCCAAGGGCAAGAAGGCCCTCGTCATCGGCGCCGGTTCGATGTCCTCGCTCGCCGCCGCCACGCTCGCGCGCTCCGGCGTCTCCGAGATCGTCATCGCCAACCGCACCCTGACCCGCGCCGAGCGGCTCGCGCAGATCCTGAACGAGCCCGGGGGAACGGGAGTGGCCGCACGCGCGGTCGAGATGGTTGCCGTCGGCGACGAACTGACACGTGCCGACGTCGTCGTCTCCTGCACCGGCGCCACCGGACTCGTCCTCACCGGCGAGGCCGTCGAGGACGCCACGCGCGGACGCCGCGACCCGCTCTTCCTCCTCGACCTCGCCATGCCCCGCGACATCGACGCCGCCGCCCACCGCATCCCCGGTGTCCGGCTCGTCGACATCGAATCGCTCGCCGAGGCCTCCGCCGACGCGCCCATGGCCGCCGACGTCGACCAGGTGCGCGGCATCGTCTCCGACGAGGTCGCCGCCTTCGGCGCCGCCCAGCGCGCCGCCCACATCACCCCGACCGTCGTCGCCCTGCGCACCATGGCCGCCGAAGTGGTCGCGGGCGAGATCGCCCGCCTCGAAGGCCGCCTCCCCGGCCTCGACGACAAGCAGCGCGCCGAGATCACCCAGACCGTGCGCCGCGTCGTCGACAAGCTCCTGCACGCGCCGACCGTGCGGGTCAAGCAGCTGGCCAGCGAGCCCGGCGGCGCCGGGTACGCGGACGCGCTGCGGACACTCTTCGACCTCGACCCGGAGACGGTCGCTTCCGTCAGCCGGGCCGACCTGAATGACGCCGACGTCAAGAACCGAGGGCGAGTATGACCGAGAGGGCACTGAGGCTCGGGACCAGGCGCAGCAAGCTCGCCATGGCCCAGTCCGGGCACGTGGCCGACGCCGTCCGGCAGCTGACCGGCCGGCCCGTCGAGCTCGTGGAGATCACGACGTACGGGGACACCTCCCGGGAGCACCTCGCGCAGATCGGCGGCACCGGCGTCTTCGTCGCCGCGCTCCGTGACGCGCTGCTCGCCGGCGAGGTGGACTTCGCCGTGCACTCCCTGAAGGACCTGCCGACCGCACAGCACCCCGACCTGGTGCTGGCCGCGATCCCGCCGCGCGAGGACCCGCGCGACGTACTGATCGCGGGGGAGGGCCTCACGCTGGGCACGCTGCCCCAGGGCGCGCGCGTCGGCACCGGCTCCCCGCGCAGGATGGCGCAGCTCCACGCGTACGCACGCGACCACGGCCTCGACATCACCTGCGTCCCCATCCGCGGCAACGTCGACACCCGCGTCGGCTACGTCCGCAAGGGCGAGCTGGACGCGGTCGTCCTGGCCGCGGCCGGACTCAACCGCATCGGCGGGACCGACGAGCTCCTCGGCGGCCTGACCGCCGAGCCGCTGTCCGTCGACACCGTCCTGCCCGCCCCCGGCCAGGGGGCCCTGGCCGTCGAATGCCTGGCGTCGAACACCGAACTCGTCGCCGCGCTCGCGCCCCTCGATGACCCGCACACGCGGGCCGCCGTGGCCGCCGAGCGATCCCTGCTCGCCGCCCTGGAGGCCGGCTGCTCCGCACCCGTGGGTGCGCTGGCCGACCTGCTGGCCGACGACCCCGGTCACGGGCAGGTTGTCACCGAAATGCGCCTGCGCGGCGTCGTCGGCACCACCGACGGCTCGACGCTGGTGCAGCTGTCCACCACCGGACCCGTACCCACCTCGCACGACGAGGCCCTGGCGCTCGGACGCGAACTCGCGGACGAGATGCTCGCCAAGGGTGCGGCCGGTCTTATGGGGGAGCGAGCACTTTGAGCCCCACCAGCCCGACCACCAGCCCCCTGTCCCCGGCCTTCGCGGGCCATGGGCACGTCACGTTCCTCGGCGCAGGCCCGGGTGACCCCGGACTCCTGACCCTCAGGGCCGTCGAAGCCCTCGCGGGGGCGGACGTCCTGATCGCCGAGCCGGAGGTGCTCGAGGTCGTTCGCGGCCATGCGCGCGTGGGGGTGAGCACGCCTGAGCTGACGGTCGTTGACGAGACGTCAACAACCGCCGGTGTCCCCGTGTTGAGGGATGCCGCCAATCTTGTCATGGAGGCCGCGCGGGGCGGCAGGCGGGTCGTCCGTGCGGTGACCGGCGACCCCGGCCTCGACGGGAACGCGGGCGCCGAGATGCTCGCCTGCGCCGCCGAGGGCATCCCCTTCGAGGTCGTCCCCGGCGTCGCCACCGCCGTCGGCGTGCCCGCCTACGCCGGTGTCCCGCTGCGCGACGCGCAGGGCACCGACGTGCGCTTCGTCGACGCCCGCACCGCCGACGAGCGGTGCTGGACCGAGGTCGGTGCCTCGGACGGGACCGTCGTCGTCTCCACGTCCCTCGACTCGGTCGCCGCGGCGGCCGGTGAGCTGGTGGCGGCTGGCCGTAAGCCGGACACCCCGCTCACCGTGACCATCGCCGGTACGACGACCCGCCAGCGGACCTGGAACGCGACCCTCGGGACGATCGCCCAGGTCTTCAAGCAGGGCAAGGTCCTCCCCTCGCCCGAGGGCCACCGGCCGGTCATAGCCGTGGTCGGCGAGCGCAGCGCCCCGGCGCAGCGGGACCAGCTGTCGTGGTTCGAGTCGAAGCCGCTCTTCGGGTGGCGGGTCCTCGTGCCGCGCACCAAGGAGCAGGCCGCGTCGCTCTCCGACCAGCTGCGTTCGTACGGCGCGGTGCCGCACGAGGTGCCGACCATCGCCGTCGAGCCGCCGCGCACCCCGCAGCAGATGGAGCGGGCGGTCAAGGGGCTCGTCACCGGACGCTACGAGTGGATCGCCTTCACCTCCGTGAACGCGGTGAAGGCCGTACGGGAGAAGTTCGAGGAGTACGGGCTCGACGCCCGCGCCTTCGCCGGGATCAAGGTCGCGGCGGTGGGCGAGCAGACCGCGGCGGCTCTGGTGGACTTCGGTGTGAAGCCGGACCTCGTGCCGTCGGGTGAGCAGTCGGCCGCTGGTCTCCTTGAGGACTGGCCGCCGTACGACCCCGTCTTCGACCCGATCGACCGCGTCTTCCTGCCGCGCGCCGACATCGCGACCGAGACGCTGGTCGCGGGCCTGATCGAGCTCGGGTGGGAGGTCGACGACGTCACCGCCTACCGGACGGTGCGCGCGTCGCCGCCGCCGGCGGACACGCGGGAGGCGATCAAGGGCGGCGGGTTCGACGCCGTTCTGTTCACGTCGTCCTCCACCGTGCGGAACCTGGTCGGCATCGCCGGCAAGCCGCACAACGTGACGGTCATCGCCTGCATCGGGCCCGCCACGGCGAAGACCGCCGAGGAGCACGGGCTGCGGGTCGACGTCCTCTCGCCGGAGCCGTCCGTCCACAAGCTCGCCGAGGCCCTTGCGGACTTCGGTCTCCGGCGGCGGGAGGCGGCGCTGGAGGCGGGGGATCCGGTGACGCGGCCGAGTGAGCGGAGGCCGGGGGCGCGGAGGCGTCGGACGACGTAGCGGTTTTGTGGGGTGCGGGTCCGGCTTTCGGGCCCGCACCCCGCGCCGTTGTGGGCGGCGCCCCGCCCGTTGTGGGCCTGCGCCCCGCCGGGCGCGGGCCCACACGGCGGCGGGCGCTGGTCCGCGCGGCGGCGGGGCGTCGCCCCGTACGGGCGTGGGGCGGCAACAAAGTGTCGGTAAATGCACTCGTGCCGCGGGCGTAGCCTCGGATTCATGAACTCGTACGGATCCTTTCCCGGGGCCCGCCCGCGGCGGCTGCGGACGACGCCTGCCATGCGCCGGATGGTGGCCGAGACCCGGCTGCATCCCGCCGACCTGATCCTGCCCGCGTTCGTGCGCGAGGGGATCACCGAGCCCGTCCCGATCGAGGCCATGCCCGGAGTCGTGCAGCACACGCGGGACACCCTGCGGAAGGCCGCCGTGGAGGCGCTGGAGGCCGGGGTCTCCGGGATCATGCTCTTCGGCGTGCCGGAAGACGCCAAGAAGGACGGCGCCGGGACGGCCGGCACCGACCCCGACGGGATCCTCCAGGTCGCCATCCGCGACGTGAAGGCCGAGGTCGGCGACGAGCTCATCATCATGTCCGACCTGTGCCTCGACGAGTTCACCGACCACGGCCACTGCGGCGTCCTGGACGCCGAGGGCCGCGTCGACAACGACGCCACGCTGGAACGTTACGCCGAGATGGCGCAGGTCCAGGCCGACGCCGGCGTCCACGTCGTGGGCCCCTCCGGGATGATGGACGGCCAGGTCGGGGTCGTCCGCGACGCCCTGGACACCATCGGCAAGGAGGACGTGGCGATCCTGGCCTATACGGCCAAGTACTCGTCCGCCTTCTACGGGCCCTTCCGCGAGGCCGTCGGCTCCTCCCTCAAGGGCGACCGCAAGACCTACCAGCAGGACCCCGCCAACCTCCGCGAGTCGATGCGCGAGCTGGCGCTCGACCTGGAGGAGGGCGCGGACATGGTGATGGTGAAGCCCGCGGGCCCGTACCTCGATGTGCTCGCGAAGGTCGCCGCGTCCGTCGACGTGCCCGTCGCCGCCTACCAGATCAGTGGTGAGTACTCGATGGTCGAGGCCGCGGCCGAGAAGGGCTGGATCGACCGCGACAAGGCGATCATGGAGACCCTCACCGGCATCCGCCGCGCCGGCGCCCAGATGATCCTCACCTACTGGGCCACCGAGGCCGCCCGGAGCCTGCGCGGCTAGGTCCTAGTCCCACCAGAAGCTCCACACCGGGGCGTCCAGGAGAGCCTTCTCGGCGTACTCGCGCAGGCTGTCGTAGCTCCCCTGCGTGATGTTGTCCGGGCAGAACGCGAAGTGTTCCGCCGCCACCGCCTCGGCCTCCTCCGGAGTCCGGGGCGGCGCCGCCACCGAGACCACCAGCTGGTCGAAGGTCAGCGCGACGACCCGGGCGCCGAAACGGTCCTCCCAGGAGCGCAGCACCGCACACAGGCGGGCCACGTCGTTCTCGTGGTTCAGCGGCCCGCCCCAGCCGATGACCGCCGGTATGTCGGCGCTGCGCCGGGCCGGGACCAGGGCCGGGCGGGCTTCGTCCAGCCAGAAACCCGGCTCCGTCAGCATCTCCGCGACCGTGGCCGCCGCCCGGTCCGGGTCCGTGGCCAGGGGCTGCGCCGGGGCCAGGCCCGGCCAGCCGGTGGTGAAGGGCGCGACGATCTCCGCGTACTCCGGCTGCTTGCCGAACAGGTCCTCGACCGCGGAGGTCACCCGGGGGTCCCGCCCCTCCTCCGGCGTCTCCGAGGCCGCGTAGTACTCCCAGAACCCGGCCAGGACCTCGTCCGCCTCGTGGTCCGCCGGGTCGCTCATCCGCTGCGGCTCCAGCTCCCACTCGTCCAGGTGCCGGTTGACGTCCAGCAGCACCGGCAGCAGACCCGCCGTCCGCGCCGCCGGGCGCAGCGCCGCCCATGCCGTGGGGCCCGCCGGTCCGTCTCCCGACCAGAGGTACGGGGCGTCCGCCGGGCCCGTGACCGTGCCCGGCGGCAGGTCGAGGCCCAGGGAACGGCCGGTCGGATCGGACGCGAGCACGGGCAGCTGGTTCGGGATCATCGCCATGATCAGAACGTACGGGGCGCCACTGACAACGAGTGGTGGGGCAGCACTCCGCAGCGCACCCTGGAGAGGTAGCCGACAGGTCCTCGGTGGAGGTGGTCCTGATGACGATGCACACGCTTGTCGGATGGCATGTGGAGATGGAGTTCAAGGAGGAAGGTGACCGGACGCGGGCCGCGGCCATGGTCCGGCTCTCCGACGGCACCGAGTTCCGGGCCCACGGCACCGCGAACCGGCACCCGTCCGATCCGGACCAGCTGCGCGTGGGCGAGGAGATCGCCGGCGCCCGGGCCCTCATGGACCTCGCCTCACAGCTGCTCCAGAAGGCCCACAAGGAGATCGACGAGGTGTCCGGCCGGACCTCGCACCCCATCCGGTGATCCGGTACGGCGAAGCCCCCGGCACGCGGTCGTGACGGGGGCCTCGCCTTCGGTGCCTCAGAGGCGCTCGGGCGTCCGGATGCCGAGCAGCGCCATGCCCTGGTGCAGCGTGCGGGCCGTCAGGTCGATCAGGAACAGCCGGTTTTCCTT
Source organism: Streptomyces sp. NRRL B-24572 (assembly GCF_002156145.1). NCBI lineage: Bacteria > Bacillati > Actinomycetota > Actinomycetes > Kitasatosporales > Streptomycetaceae > Streptomyces > Streptomyces sp. NRRL B-24572. The sequence goes on from NZ_MWIG01000232.1 coordinate 10,126, forward strand.
CTGCTCCTGCGTGTCCGCCTTCAGGACCGGGCACTGGTCGTAGAACGCGGTCAGGTGCGAGGCCAGCTGGTAGAGGTACGCGGCCAGCTTGTGCGGCGCGTACTCCTCCGCCACCTCGGCGACCGCAGCGCCGAACTGGTCCAGGTGCAGACCGAGCGCGCGCTCGGCCGGGGCCAGCTCCAGCTCCGGGTGGGCCGTCGGCACGGCGTCGCCGGCGTTCCGCTTGATCGACTGGATACGCGCGTACGCGTACTGGATGTACACCGACGTGTCGCCGTTCAGCGACACCATCTGGTCCAGGTCGAACTTGTAGTCGCGCACGGCGGAGGTCGACAGGTCGGCGTACTTCACCGCGCCGATGCCGATCTGCGCGCCGTTCTCGACGATCTCCTGCTCGGTGAGGGCGATCTTGTCGTTGTTCTTCTCGCGCACGACCTCGGTCGCCCGGCCGATCGCCTCGTCGAGGAGGTCCACGAGGCGGACCGTCTCGCCCTCACGGGTCTTGAACGGCTTGCCGTCCTTGCCGAGGACCGTGCCGAACGCCAGCTGGAACGCCTTCACCTCGTCGTTCAGCCAGCCCGCCCGGCGGGCCGTCTCGAAGACCATCTTGAAGTGCAGCGACTGGCGGGCGTCCACCACGTACAGCAGGGAGGTCGCCTTCAGGTTCTGCACCCGGTCGCGGATCGCGGACAGGTCCGTCGCCGCGTACCCGAAGCCGCCGTCGGACTTCTGGACGATCAGCGGCACCGGGTTGCCGTCCGGGCCCTTCACGTCGTCGAAGAACACGCACAGCGCACCCTCGGAGCGGACGGCGACGCCCGACTCCTCCAGGATCCGGCAGGTCTCCTGCAGCATGTCGTTGTACCCGGACTCGCCGACGACGTCGCCGTCCCGGATGTCCATGTCCAGCTTGTCGAAGACCGAGTAGAAGTAGATCTTCGACTCGTCGACGAACCGCTGCCAGAGGGCCAGGGTCTGCTCGTCGCCCGCCTGGAGGTCCACGACCCGGGCACGCGCCCGCGTCTTGAACTCCTCGTCGGAGTCGAACAGGGCCCGCGAGGCCTTGTACAGCCGGTTCAGGTTCGACATGGCCTCCTCGCCGGAGACCTCCGCCTCCGAGGAGTGGTCCAGCTCGTGCGGGTGCTCGATCAGGAACTGGATGAGCATGCCGAACTGGGTGCCCCAGTCGCCGATGTGGTGGCGCCGGACCACCGTCTCGCCGGTGAACTCCAGGATCTCGACCATCGCCGCGCCGATCACGGCCGACCGCAGGTGGCCGACGTGCATCTCCTTCGCCACGTTCGGCTGGGCGTAGTCGATGACCGTCGTGCCCGCCGACTCGTTGAACGGCACGCCGAGGCGCGCGTCCGCCGCACGGGCCGCGAGGGTGTCGATGATCGCCGAGTCCGTCACCGTGATGTTCAGGAAGCCGGGGCCCGAGACCTCGATCTCCTTCAGCACGTCATTGGCCGGGATCGCCTCGACGACCTTCGTCGCCAGCTCACGCGGATTGCCCTTGAGCTGCTTGGCCAGCGCCAGGATGCCGTTGGCCTGGAAGTCGGCCCGGTCGCTTCGTCGCAGCAGCGGGTCGGCGGACGCGGCGTCCGGCAGAGCCGCCGAGAGGCCGTCCGCGAGGCGCTGCTGCACGGTCGAAGCGAGGGAAGGGACCGAGGCCATGAGCTTCCGTTCCTGTTGAGTCCGTCAGGTCTAATTCGCTTGTCAAGTGTCCCATGACGGCGCAACGTGATTTCCCCGCCTGTGGACAACCTCCGAGAGTGTCGTCACGTCTGGGAGAATGGCTCACGTAGGGCTGTCAGGCAGAAACCCGCTCAGGAAGAAGGACGTACCGACCGTGGCTCAGAGCAGCACCGAGACCGACTGGGTCTCCCGTTTCGCGGACGAGGTCATCGCCGAGTCGGAGCGACGTGCGCCTGGCAAACCGGTCGTCGTCGCCTCCGGCCTCTCCCCGTCCGGCCCGATCCACCTCGGCAACCTCCGCGAGGTCATGACCCCGCACCTGGTCGCCGACGAGATCCGCCGCCGCGGGTACGAGGTCCGGCACCTCATCTCCTGGGACGACTACGACCGCTACCGCAAGGTGCCGAACGGCATCGAGGGCATCGACGCGTCCTGGGCCGAGCACATCGGCAAGCCGCTGACCTCCGTCCCGGCCCCCGCCGGCTCGCCCCACCCCAACTGGGCCGAGCACTTCAAGGCCGCCATGGTCGAGTCGCTCGCCGAGCTGGGCGTCGAGTACGACCCGATCAGCCAGACCGAGCAGTACACCGCCGGTACGTACCGCGAGCAGATCCTGCACGCGATGAAGCACCGCGGCGACATCGACGCCATCCTCGACCAGTACCGGACGAAGAAGGCCCCGAAGAAGCAGTCCCAGAAGCCCGTCGACGAGGCCGAGCTGGAGGCCGAGGAGGGCTCCGGCGCCGCCGCCGAGGACGACGGCTCCGGCGGCGCCTCCGGCTACTTCCCGTACAAGCCCTACTGCGGCCGGTGCGAGAAGGACCTGACGACCGTCACCTCGTACGACGACGAGACCACCGAGCTCGCCTACACCTGCACCAGCTGCGGCTTCGCCGAGACCGTCAAGCTCAGCGAGTTCAACCGCGGCAAGCTGGTCTGGAAGGTCGACTGGCCCATGCGCTGGGCCTACGAGGGCGTCATCTTCGAGCCCTCCGGCGTCGACCACTCCTCGCCCGGCTCCTCGTTCCAGGTCGGCGGCCAGATCGTCCGCATCTTCGACGGCGTCCAGCCCATCGGCCCCATGTACGCCTTCGTCGGCATCAGCGGCATGGCCAAGATGTCCTCCTCGAAGGGCGGCGTGCCCACCGCGGCCGACGCCCTGAAGATCATGGAGCCCCAGCTCCTGCGCTGGCTCTACGCCCGCCGCAGGCCCAACCAGTCCTTCAAGATCGCCTTCGACCAGGAGATCCAGCGGCTGTACGACGAGTGGGACAAGCTGGAGGCCAAGGTCGCCGACGGCTCCGCCCTGCCGGCGGACGCGGCGGCGCACTCCCGTGCCGCCCGCACCGCCGCCGGCGAGCTGCCGCGCACCCCGCGCCCGCTCCCGTACCGCACGCTCGCCTCCGTCATGGACATCACCGCCGGACACGACGAGCAGACCCTGCGGATCCTGACCGAACTCGACCCCGAGAACCCGGTCACCACCCTCGACGAGGTCCGCCCGCGCCTCGACCGCGCCGAGAACTGGATCACCAACCAGGTCCCGGCCGACCAGCGCACCATCGTCCGCGACGAGCCCGACACCGAGCTCCTCGGCACCCTGGACGACGAGGGCCGCGAGTCGCTCCGCCTCCTCCTGGACGGCCTCGACACCCACTGGTCGCTCGACGGGCTCACCACCCTCGTCTACGGCGTCCCGAAGGTCATGGCCGGCCTCGACCCCGAGGCCAAGCCGACGCCCGAGCTGAAGCTCGCCCAGCGCGCCTTCTTCGCCCTGCTCTACAAGCTCCTCGTCAGCCGCGAGACGGGCCCGCGCCTGCCCACGCTGCTGCTCGCGGTGGGTGCGGAGCGGGTGCGCAAGCTGCTCGGCGCGTAGCAACCGGAGGCTCGGGGCCGGGCCGCACGTCGACGGACGGAGTCCGGCGCAGCCGACCGAAGCCCGAGAGGCCCCCTGGGCCGAGCGGTGCGAGAGCGGCGTGGGGGAGGGGTCGGGCCCGCGCCTGCCCACGCTGCTGCTCGCAGTGGGCGCGCAAGCTGCTCGGTGCCTGAGCGTGTGACCTGAGCATGTGAAAGGGCCGCCACCCGGATCCGGGTGGCGGCCCTTTCACATGCGTCTTCCTACGGGGTGTCCATCTCGGCCCTCGCCTGCTGGACCCGCTCCTGCGCGGCCGGCACCGCCTGCCGCAGCAGGTCGAGCTCGGTCTCGGGGAACTCCGGGAGGCCGTACTGCTCGGCCACCAGACGCGCCAGCTCGGCCTCGGCCGGGAACTCGTCGTGCTCGATCACGTACGAACCCATGACCTTGTAGACGACGTCCTCGAACTCGTCGTTCCGCGGCTCCGGCTGCTCCACGTACTCCGGGTACTCGACGAACTCCTCCGGGCCCGCCGGAGGAACGTCCTCCGGTCCCTGCGGCACCGGGACCGGCATGGGCTCCAGGCCCTCCACGATCTGCGGGTTGTACGTGCCCTCGTACGACTCCGGGGAGACCTGCGAGGCGTCGAACCACGGGCTCTCGTGATTCACCGGCCCCACCGGGCCCTGCCCCTGGGCCGGAACCGGCACCTGCGCCTGCGTCTGCGCCGGGACCTGCGCCTGTGCCGGCAGCGCCGCCGGCTGGGCCTGCGCGACCGCCATCGGCTGCTGCTGCGCCTGGGGCTCCGGAGGGAGTACGGCCGGTTCGATGCCCGCCGCAGCCAGACCCGCCGGGGACGTCTCCGCCAGCGGAACCCCGTACCGGGCCAGCCGCAGCGGCATCAGCGCCTCCACCGGAGCCTTGCGCCGCCAGCCCCGCCCGAAGCGCGCCTGCAGCCGGGCCTGGTAGATCAGACGTTCCTGCTCCAGCTTGATGACCTGCTCGTACGAACGCAGCTCCCACAGCTTCATCCGCCGCCACAGCCGGAACGTCGGCACCGGCGACAGCAGCCAGCGGGTGATACGGACGCCCTCCATGTGCTTGTCCGCCGTGATGTCCGCGATCCGGCCCACGGCGTGCCGCGCGGCCTCCACGGCCACCACGAACAGCACCGGGATCACCGCGTGCATCCCCACGCCCAGCGGATCCGGCCATGCCGCCGCACCGTTGAACGCGATCGTCGCGGCCGTCAGCACCCACGCCGTCTGACGCAGCAGCGGGAACGGGATCCGCAGCCAGGTCAGCAGCAGATCCAGCGCGAGCAGCACACAGATGCCCGCGTCGATGCCGATCGGGAAGAAGTACGAGAAGGTACCGAAACCCTTTTGGAGAGCGAGCTCGCGCACGGCGGCGTACGAACCCGCGAAACCGATCCCCGCGATGATCAGCGCACCGCCGATGACGAGGCCGATGAGTATTCGGTGTGTGCGATTCAGCTGCATCGCGGCCACCCGCGATCCCCTCCCGTCATTCGACATCCGGCGCGCACAGACTGGCACATGCGCACGGAGCCCGGCCCTCGGGGGAGGGACGGGCTCCGTGCGAATATGCCATTCCGCGCCGGGTTGTGACTACTTGTTGGCCGTGGCGACCGCCGCGACGGCCTCCTTGGCGGCCTTGATCGCACCGTTCGTCACGGTCTTCTCCGACGGGGTGTCGGCGCCCGCGTAACCGGCACCGTTGTACGACAGCAGCACCAGCACATTGCCCGTACGCGCCACGATCGACGTGTACACGAAGTCCTCGTCCGTCTTCCGCAGCTGGTACGTGACCGTCTTCGCCTCGTCGCCGATGCCCGTCGCCTCGACCGTCCGCAGCTTCTTCGCACCCGGCGTCTGCTGGACCTTGGCCAGCTCCTTCGCCAGGTTCTCCTGCGCACGATCCTGACCGCTGCCCAGCACCGCATCGGATTCGTACCGGTAGAACGACACGTCCAGCCAGCGGTACTGCGAGCCCTCCACGCCCTTGTCCTCAAGGCCGTTCCAGGAGCAGCCGCCGCGGCTGGCCAGGTCGCTGGAGGCCGCCGGCGTGCCGTTCTTCGTCTTCGCCTTGGGCACCAGCGACGCCGTCGTCTTCGACGAGATCGACTTGCACACCTCGGGCAGCTTCGCGAACCTCGCCGGCTCGACCGTCTTCGTCGACTGCGACGGCGAGGGCGTCACGGACGCCGATGCGGACGCGTTGCCCTGCCCCTCCGCCTTGCCGGAGCCGCCGGAGTCACCGGAGTCCGAAGAGCAGCCGGCGGCGACGAGCATCACCGGGACGGCGGCGCAGGCGAGTATGCGGGTGAGTCGCGTTCGCTGAGCTGATCGCTGCATGGTTCCTTCAGTCGCTTGTCGTACGGCCACGGCCACGGGTACGCCGACACGTTACGTGGTCGCCGTCCGCTCACGGAGCGGAGGCGGACCGCTACTCCTCCAGCCGATCGGCGAGCTGCCGGGCCAGATTCCGGGCCTTTTCCTGCAGTTCCGCACTGTCGGGAGCCTCGGCGGATCCCGTCGTCTGCTCCTGGTACGAGACCGTCACGATCACGTTCGATGTGCGGAACACCACGCTTACGGCCCGCTGATGACCGTTCGCACCGACCGTGCTGAGGACGTCGTCGACGTACGCGACGTCCCCGAGACCGTCGAGGACGCGGGGCTCGAGACCGGTCGAGGTGGCGGTCGGGCCGGTGGAGGGAGCGCCCGTCGACGGCTTGCCCGACGGGGCGGTGGTCGTGGCGCCGGCGGCCGGCTTGCCCGCGGCCGAGGGGGTCCCCGTCGGCGTCCCGGTCGGCGAGGGCGGGGCCGTGGGCGAGGGCGGGGCCGTGGGCGGCACCGGGATGCCCACGGCGAGCTGCTTGCGGACGTACACCTCCTGCGCCCGGTCGTCGTCGCTCACCGCCGCGTCGTACGAGACCACCCGCTCGATGTCGAGGGACAGCCGGTGCGAGGTGTCCGGGGTGTCGGCCTTCCACGTGCAGCCGACGCGCCGGTCGGTGTCGTACGTGACGGCCGCGACGCCCCGGTACGCCTTCTCGCGCTCGGCGTCGGGCAGGGCGGCGGCGCCCGGGAGCAGGTCCTTGAGGGTGGCCTGCGCGACGGCGCCGCAGGGCTCGAAGAGGGTGCGGTAGCGGCCGGGGGGCGCGACGGGGGCGGCGGCCTGGCCGGCCTTGGCGTCGACGGCGATGTCGTCGGCGGGGGTGCCCGCGGAGCACGCGGTGAGGCCGGCCCCCAGGCCGAGGCCGAGTGCGAGGGCGACGGCGGTGCGCGCCGTGGACCCGGTGCGGCCGGGTGCGTACCTCTTTCGCTGCACGGTCCCAGGCTCCCTTCACCCGAAGTCTTTCCCGAAAACTGTTTGCCGCGCGAACCCGGCCGGTGGACACAATGTCTATCGCACACGCAGCCGTTGATGCCGGTCCGCTGTCACCTGTACGGGCTTTGGCTCCGGTTTTTGCGTTATCAGGCTTTTCGGGGGAATCGAGGAAGTATGTCGTACGTAGAGGTGCCGGGCGCGAAAGTACCGATCAGGATGTGGGCCGACCCCGCGTCGGTCGAGGGCGGCGCCATGCAGCAGTTGCAGAACGTGGCGACGCTGCCGTGGATCAAGGGCCTGGCCGTGATGCCGGACGTGCACTACGGCAAGGGCGCGACCGTCGGTTCGGTGATCGCGATGCGGGGTGCGGTCTGCCCGGCGGCGGTCGGTGTGGACATCGGCTGCGGGATGTCGGCGGTCAAGACGTCCCTGACGGCGAACGACCTGCCGGGCGACCTGTCGCGCCTGCGGTCGAAGATCGAGCAGGCGATTCCGGTGGGGCGGGGGATGCATCGGGAGATGGTGGACCCGAAGCGGCTGTACCAGTTCCCGACGGCGGGGTGGGACGACTTCTGGTCGCGGTTCGACGGGGTCGCGGACGCGGTGAAGTTCCGGCGGGAGCGGGCTTCTTTGCAAATGGGGACACTCGGAGCCGGCAACCACTTTGCGGAACTTTGTGTTGATATGTCCGATTCGGTGTGGCTCATGTTGCACTCTGGCTCTCGGAACATCGGCAAGGAGTTGGCGGAGTTTCACATCGGTGAAGCGCAGAAGTTGCCGCACAATCAAGGGCTCGTCGACCGCGATCTGGCGGTGTTCGTCGCGGACACCCCGCAGATGGCGGCCTACCGGCACGATCTGTACTGGGCGCAGGAGTATGCGAAGTACAACCGCGCGATCATGATGGCCCTGTTCCAAGAGGTCGTCCGCCGGGAGTTCCGCAAGGCCCGGGTGACCTTCGAGCCGGTGATCTCCTGCCACCACAACTACGTGGCGGAGGAGCGGTACGAGGGCATGGACCTGCTGGTCACGCGGAAGGGTGCGATCCGGGCCGGTTCCGGGGAGTTCGGGATCATTCCGGGCTCGATGGGCACGGGCTCGTACATCGTGAAGGGCCTGGGGAACGCGGCGTCCTTCAACTCGGCCTCGCACGGTGCCGGCCGGAAGATGAGCCGGAGCGCGGCCAAGCGGCGCTTCTCGACGAAGGACCTGGAGGAGCAGACGCGGGGCGTGGAGTGCCGCAAGGACTCCGGTGTCGTGGACGAGATCCCGGGCGCCTACAAGTCGATCGAGCAGGTGATCGACCGGCAGCGGGATCTGGTGGAGGTCGTCGCCAAGCTGAAGCAGGTCATCTGCGTGAAGGGCTGAGGCGTTCCCTGCGGGGGTCTTCGAGGGGGTTTCGGTGGC
>NZ_MWIG01000233.1:0-15661 GCF_002156145.1 Streptomyces sp. NRRL B-24572
CCGGAACCGGCCTCGGACCTGGCCTCGCCCTCGGACCCAGGGCCGATCTCGGGCCCGGCCCCGGACCCGGTCCCCCGGACCGAGCCCATCAGCGCTCCCGCTCGGCGGTCACGATGCGGATCCGTTCGGCGGCGGCGCGCTCGGCGGCCGCGCGGCCGAAGGAGCGGTGGGTCTCCTTGACGAGGAAGTGCGGCCGGCGCTTGGTCTCGTAGTAGATGCGGCCGATGTACTCGCCGATCAGTCCCAGCATCACCATCTGCACTCCCCCGAGACCCACGATGATCGCGACCAGCGTGACGTAGCCGGGGGCGGTGACGCCGTTGGTGATCGCGGCGACGGTCACCCACACCGCGTAGAGGGCGGCGAGGCCGCTGAGCATCATGCCGAGCCAGAGGGCGATGCGCAGCGGACGGTTGTTGAAGGAGATCAGGCCGTCCATGCCGTAGTTGAGCAGGGAGCTGAACTTCCACTTCGTCTCGCCGGCCTCGCGCGCGGCGTTCTGGTAGTCGAAGGTGACGGTGTCGAAGCCGATCCAGGAGAAGAGGCCCTTGGAGAAGCGGTTGTACTCGGGCAGCGAGAGCAGGGCGTCGACGGCGGGGCGGGAGAGCAGACGGAAGTCACCGACCCCGTCCGTGAGTTCGACGTCCACCCAACGGTTGACGGCCCGGTAGTACATACGACTGAGCGCCGTACGCACCTTCTTGTCGCCTTCGCGGGTGCGCCGCGCCATCACCTGGTCGTGGCCCTGGTGGTAGAGGTCGAGCATGCGCGCGAGGAGCTCGGGCGGGTGCTGGAGGTCGGCGTCCATGATGACCACGGCGTCGCCGGTGGATTTGCGCAGGCCGGCGAGCATGGCGGCCTCCTTGCCGAAGTTGCGGCTGAAGGAGGCGTACTGGGTGCGCTGCGGGTGCCGGGCGGCGATCTCGCGCAGTTTGCCGAGCGTTCCGTCGGAGCTTCCGTCGTCGACGTAGCAGATCTCGTATCCGACCGGGAGTGCGTCGAGCACTTGTCGCATCCGCGTGTCGAACCGCTCGACGACGTCCTCCTCGTTGAAGCAGGGGACGACGACGGAAAGCCTGGTCATGGAACGGTCACTCCAGAGGGATGGGCGAGAGGACGTCCTGAAGGACTGGAAGGACCGCCACCGGACTCTCCTTCGAGCAGCGCGGCCACGGTACGGCGTGGCAGTGACCGCCCGGCGTCGTCCGAGTGACCGCCCCCGGTCGGCATGTCGTCCACGGGGCAAAGCATGCGGGGAAGATATTGGTGTACATGGCGTTTCCACCCGTTTGTCACTCGTAGGGGCGACATGCCACGGAACTTGGCCAGCTGGAGCGATGACCGGTGAGCAGGACAACCATCTCGGAGCACGGTGACGCGCGCGCGGGGAACGGCGGGCAGGACGTGGAGGACACCGGCGACTCCGGCGGCCCCGGCGACCCCGGCGGCGCCGACAGGACGGCGAGCGGGGCGGCGGCCGGGGCCGGGGCCCAGGAGGGTCTCCGGCGGGCGCTGACCTGGATCGCGCTCGTCGTCGCCGCCGGCGCCGGGGCGCTGCTCTCGGTCGGCGCCTTCCTCGGCGTCTACGTACGCCCCACCTCGGACGACTGGTGCGCGCTCTGGAAGGCCCGCGACCTGGGGGCCCTGGGGATCACCTCGGACTTCTACCGCACCCAGAACGGGCGCGTCACCAACGCCTTCCTCACCGGCGTCCTCTACTCCGACGGCATGCGGGGGCCGAAGCTGCTGCCCGCCTTCCTGATCCTCGCGCTGGGCGCGGGCCTCTTCCTCCTCGCCCGGGAGGTGCTGCGCGCCCTGCGCCTGCCGCTCCCGGTGGTGGCGACCGCGACGGCGGTCCTGATGCTGGAGGCGCTGCTGTTCCTCGCGGGGACCCGCTCGTACCAGGTGCTGCTCTGGGCGCCGGCCACCCTTTCCCACACGCTCCCGAGCGTCATCGGCGTCTGGGCGGCCCTGTCCGGGGTGTGGGCGTCCCGCAGCCACCGGCCCTGGGCCCGGTCCGTCGCCGTCGGCTCGGCGGTGCTGCTCGGCACGGCGGTCGGCACCCTCAGCGAGCCCTTCGTCGCCATGTCGGGGCTGATCGTCGCGGTGGCCGGCGTGCTCTGTCTGCCCCGGCTGCGCATCACCCACGACCGCTTCGCGTCGACGTGGTGCGCCGCCTGGTGCCTGGGCCTCCTGATCGGCTCGGTGGTGCTCTTCACCTCCCCCGGGGCCCGCTGGCGGCGGGCCCAGCAGCCGAAGCGACCGCTGTCCCTGTCGGAGATCGGGGCGACGTTCCAGGACTGGTCCCGCGTCTGGGAGACGATCGGCGGCCAGTGGGCGTACGCGGGCGCCCTCGCCGCCGGGGTGCTCCTCGGGCTCGCGGTGGCGCTCAAGCCCCCTGGCCCGGCCCGCCGCCGGGCCCCTGAGGCCGCCCCGGAGAGCGCCGCGGGCGCCACCTCGGCGACCGCCCCCCGGCCGGCCCGCGGCACGGTCCTGGTGATCGCCGTCCTGCCGGTGCCCCTGATCGCGCTGGGGAGCCTGGTGGCCGTGTACGGGCTGCGCAGCGGTTACGGAGCGGGCGGCTGGACGTACGCGCGCACGTGGACCAGCTTCCTCGTGCCGTTCCTGATCGCGCTCTGCGGTTACGGGGTCTGGATCGGCCATCGGATCGGGCGGCGGCTCGGGCTCCGGTCCGCCCTCGCGGCCCTCGCGGCGGGGCTCGCGGGCGTCGTCGCAGTGGCCGGTGCGGCGGCCCTGGTGCCCGCGACGCGGACGCTGACCACGACGACGGTGGAGCGCAGCCTGGCCTGGGACCGGCAGGACGCCCGGATCCGCGCGGAGGCGGCGGCCGGCCGCACCGAGGTGACGTACCGGCCCCTGCACATCGGCAGCCTCGCGGAGCCCTTCTTCACGACGGTGTACGCGCGGGACTGGGCCGCCCAGTGCGCCGCCGAGTACTACGGGGTGGAACGACTGCGCCGCCCCTGATTCGTACATTCCTGCGAAGGGTGACAGACCGTAACGGATGGTGAACGCCAGGGAGTTTGAAATGCGGGTGCAGCAAAGACAAGTGAATCGAGGTGCACGTGCCTGACGTCTCCGTGGTCGTCATCGCCTACAACGACGCAGAGCGTCTGCCGGCGGCCGTACGATCCGTCCTGGAGCAGACCCTGCACGGTGTCGACGTGGTGATCGTCGACGACTGCAGCAAGGACGACACCTTCGCGGTCGCCCAGGCGCTCGCCGCCGCACACCCGGACCGGGTCAGGGCCTTCCAGCTGCCGCGGAACAGCGGCGGCTGCGGCGCGCCCCGCAACTTCGGCATCCAGCAGGCCACCGGAACGTACGTCATGTTCCTCGACAGCGACGACGTCCTGGAGCGCAACGCCTGCCGCAACATGCTCGCCGCCGCCGAGAGCACCGGCTCCGACCTCGTCTCCGGCCTGTGCGTCCGCGTCCATCTGGACAGCCGCAACAAGAAGACCACCGAGTGGTACCCCTGGCTCTACTCGCAGACCCGGACGATCGACTCGATCACCGAACTGTCCGACCTGCTGGTCTTCGACACGCTGTCGACGAACAAGTGCTACCGGCGCGCCTTCCTCCTCGAACAGGGGCTCGAGTTCCCCGTCGGCATCCACTACGAGGACCTGCTCTTCTCGGCCCAGGCCTATGTCGCCGCGAGCCGCATCACCCTCATCCCGAACCACGTCTACTACTGGAACGTGCAGGAGAAGGCGTCGGCCAAGTCGATCAGCAACCGGCGTCACGAGATCGCCAACTTCGTCCACCGCATGGAGATCCACCGCCGTGTGGACGCCCTCCTGGAGAGCAAGGGGTACGACGAGCTCAAGTACCGCAAGGACATCAAGTTCCTCAAGCACGACCTCGTCCTCCACCTGCGCGACCTGCCGCTGCTCGGCGACGACTACCGGCGCGAGTTCGCCGGACTCGCCAACGGCTACCTCGCCGACATCGACCCCCGGGCGTACGAGGAGGTGCAGCCCCTGCACGCCATCTGCGCCTACCTCCTGAGCAAGGAGGACTGGACCAACCTCCTGCCGGCCACCGACGCGCTCACCAACCCGGGCCGCCTCACCACCGCGCTCGCCGAGCGGGACGGGCACGTCTACTGGTGCGCCGAGCACCTGGACACCGAGCAGGGCCGCCGCATCCTGGACGTCACCGCAGCCGGCTACGACACCCGCCCGCTGACCTCGCTCGCCCTGGGCAACCGGCTGACCTCGTACGCGAGCTCCGGCGGCGTCGTCGAACTCGCCGGACGCGTCGTCAACCCGCTGGGCCGGATCTCCCCGGACGCGGAGCTCGGCGCCGTCCTGGAGATCTCGGCCCGCCGCAGTGTCAGCGGCAGAGCCGCACACGTCCCGGTCGCCTCGGTCCGCCACGCCGGCGCCTGGATCGAGTGGAAGGGCCGCGTGGACATCGCCCGTACGGTCCGTCCGCTCGGCGTCATCGACGCGGTCTGGGACGTCCGGCTGGTCCTCACGGTCGACGGCCAGAAGCTCAGGACCCGGGTCTCCGTCGGCGGCACCCCCATCGACGAGGCCGACCCCGTCCGCATCCGCCCCCGGCTGACCCAGCTGGTCTCCGACCGCTTCGTCCCGGAGGTCACCAGGAAGGGCAACCTGTCGTACGTCCTCGCCGCCGAGGGCAGGGCGGCCGTGCACACCTCGGCGATGATCGAGGGCGCCATGCACGGGCGCGCGGCCGGCCTCGCGAAGACCGGCCTCAAGCGGCTGCTCCACACGAAGCGCAACCTGAACTCGGGCGAGACCAAGCTCCGCCTCTACCACCGGCTCTACAGCAAGCTGCCGATCCGCAAGGGGCTCGTCGTCTTCGAGAGCCACCTCGGCAAGCAGTACAGCGACAGCCCCCGGGCCATCTACGAGGAGATGCGCCGCCAGAACATCCCCTTCGAAGGCGTCTGGTCCTACGCCGGGGCCAAGCCGACCGGCTTCCCCGAGGACGCCGTCCTCGTCAAGCGCTGGAGCCGGCAGTACCTCCGGGCCCTCGCCCAGGCCGAGTTCTGGATCGACAACCAGGGCTTCCCGCTGCGCCTCGCCAAACGCCCCGGCACCACCTACATCCAGACCTGGCACGGCACGGCCCTCAAGCGCATGGGCTTCGACGAGCCCCACACCAAGTCCCGCGGCCTGGGCACCCAGCAGACCTTCCAGAAGGCCCTCGACCGCTTCGACCACTTCCTGATCCGCGGCGAGCACGACCGGCGCACCCTCGCCAAGGCCTTCCGGCTCCGCGAGGAGGTGCTGCTGCCCGTCGGCTACCCGCGCAACGACGAACTCGTCGCGGCGCACCGGCGGGAGACGGAGACCGGCAGGCGGGAGCGCGGCCCGCTCGCGGCCGAGCTCGGCATCGACCCGGAGAAGACGGTGCTGCTGTACGCGCCGACCTTCCGCGCCGCCCCCGGCGGCAAGGTGCGCCCCTTCCGGCTCCCGTTCGACGTCGAGGAGTTCGCGGAGCGCTTCGGCGACACCCACACCCTGCTGGTCAGGACGCACTACCTGAACAGCGTGTCGCTCCCGCCGTCGGTCCGGGGCCGGGTCGTCGACGTCTCCCGCCGCCACGACGTCACCCCGCTGCTCGCCCTCGCGGACGGGCTGATCACCGACTACTCCTCCGTGATGTTCGACTACGGGCTCCTCGACCGGCCGATGGTCTTCCTCACGTACGACTACGAGGAGTACGCCAGGGAGAACCGAGGCACCTACTTCGACCTGAAGGAACGCGCCCCCGGCCCCGTGGTGTCCACGGAGGAGGAGTTCTTCGAGGTGATCGCCAACTTCAGGGACGAGGCCGACATCAAGTACGCGGCGGCCCGCCAGAGGTTCAACGCGGAGTTCAGCGAGTACGACCGGGGCGGCGCGGCCGAGCGGATCGTCGCCCGGTTCTTCACCGGGGGCCGGAAGTGACCGAGCTGCTTCAGGAGGAGCGGGAAGTGACCGAGCAGACCACCGTCTCCGGCGGCCGTGACATCTTCATCGTCTCCAACAGCGTGGACGAGATGGGCGGCGTGACCACCTGGACGCACCAGATGGCCCGGGAGTTCACCGACCGGGGCCACCGCGTCCACGTCATCGGCATCACCCCCGCCCCCGCGGGGCGGGAGCACGAGTTCCCCGAGCCGCTGCCGTACGCCACCACCACCCTGTACGACACGCATCCGCCGCAGGTACGGCCCCTGCGCGGCATCAGGGGAAAACTCAACGCCGTCGAACGCCGACGGCACGCGGCCCGCGCCGCCGGCATGCGCAAGCGGGCCGACCGGATGACGGCGCTGTTCGCCGCCGCCCGGCCCGGCGCCGTCCTGATCGTCACCCAGGTGTGGGCGATGGAGTGGGTCGCCCTCGCCGACACCAAGGGGCTCCTCGTCATCGGCATGAGCCACGAGTCGTACGCCGCCAGTGCCGCCACCTCCCGGCTCTCCCGGGTGAAGCGGCACTACAAGGACGTCGACCGGCTGCTCATCCTCACCCCGGGCGACGCGGACCGCTGGATCCGGGCCGGCATGGACAACGTCGGCCACATGCCCAACGCGCTGCCCTTCATGCCCGAGGTCCCGGCGCCCCGCAGCGAGAAGGTCGTCGTCTCCATCGGCCGCCTCTCGCACGAGAAGGGCGTGGACATGCTGCTCGACAGCTGGGCCGAGGTCGCTTCCCGCCACCCCGCCTGGAAGCTGCGGATCTACGGCACCGGGGACGAGGAGCAGCGGCTGCGCGCCCGGACGACCGAGCTCGGTCTCGACGGGTCCGTGGAGTGGAAGGGCCGCACCGGCGACGTCCTCGGGGCGCTCTCCGAGGCCTCGGTCTTCGCCCAGGCCTCGCGCGCCGAGGGCTTTCCGATCACCCTGCTCGAAGCGATGGCCACGGGGCTGCCCTGTGCCGCGTTCGACTGCGCACCGGGGGTGCGGGAGATCATCCGGGACGGCGAGGACGGTCTGCTCGCCCGGCTCGGCAACACCGTCGAGCTCGGCGGCCACATCAGCACCCTCATCACCGACGAGGAGCTGCGGAACCGGATGGGCGACGCCGCCTTCGAGAACGTGAAGCGGTACGCCGCCGACGAGATCACCGACCGCTGGGAGGCGCTGTTCGCCTTCCTGGAGCGCTGACGGCGCGCCGAGCGCGGGAAGGACCGGGAAGCGCTCACCGGGGCGGGGAAAGACCGGAGGATCGCGCCCACCGAAGCGTGAAGGGCCGGGGAGTACGACTCCCCGGCCCTTCCTCTGCTTTTCCGTCGTCAGACGGTCGCGCCGCGGCGGGCGACCCAGCCGGCCCAGGCCGACTCGATCATGTCGCGCACGTCGTGGCGGGCCTTCCAGCCCAGCTCCGCCTCGATGCGGTCGGCGGCGGCGACGACCCGGGCGGGGTCGCCGGGTCGGCGCGGGGTGACCAGGGGCTCGGCGGTGTGGTCGGTGATCTCGTTGATCAGCCGGACCATCTCGGTGACGGAGACGCCCTCGCCCCGGCCGATGTTGACGGTCAGGTCGCGCGGCTCGCCCGCCGCGGCCCACTCCGCGAGCTTCCGCGCGGCGACGAGGTGCGCGTCGGCCAGGTCCTCGACGTGGATGTAGTCGCGGATGCAGGTGCCGTCGGGCGTGGCGTAGTCGTCGCCGAAGATCCGCGGGGACTCCCCCGCGTCGAGGCGCTCGAAGACCATCGGGACCAGGTTGAAGACCCCGGTGTCGGCCAGCTCGGGGGTCGCCGCGCCGGCCACGTTGAAGTAGCGCAGGCAGGCCGTCGAGATGCCGTGCGCCGCGCCCGCGGCACGGACCAGCCACTCGCCGACCAGCTTGGTCTCGCCGTACGGGCTCATCGGCAGGCAGGGGGTCTCCTCGGTGACGAGGTCGACGTCCGGCATGCCGTAGACGGCGGCGGAGGAGGAGAAGAGGAAGTTGCGCACACCGGCGGCCGCGACGGCCTCCAGGAGGACGGTGAGGCCGACGACGTTCTCGCGGTAGTAGTGCAGCGGCAGCTCGACGGACTCGCCGACCTGCTTCTTCGCGGCCAGGTGGACGACGCCCGTCACACCGTGCTCGGCGATCGTCCGGTCGAGGACCTCCCGGTCGAGGGTGGAGCCGACCACCAGGGGCACGCCCTCGGGCACCCGCGACTCGTATCCCGTGGACAGGTCGTCGAGGACGACGACCCGCTCGCCCGCCTGCGTCATGGCACGGACCACATGGGAGCCGATGTAGCCGGCACCGCCGGTGATCAGGTAAGTCATGCCCCAAACCCCTTTCGCTGTGATCTACGGGCGAGCCTGTGGAGCCTGGCTCCGACCGCCTGGAGCCCGTCGCGGGCACCGGGTGCGAGCCGTACCGCCAGCGAGCCGTTCGCCGTCGTGTACTGCCGCACCAGCAGTACACCGTACCGGCTGCTCGGCACGACCGAGCGTCGTTGCCGGTCCTCCGGCAGCCGGAGCGCCGTCGTGAACGAGCTGCCGTCCGCACAGGTCACCGTGGCCCGGACGTCCCAGAGCTGCACGCCCCGGTCCCCCCTGTGGCGGCCCTCACGGGCCAGGCCGGTGAGCCCGGCCGGGACGCGTCCCGACCAGCCGCCGGCCACTTCGGAGAGCTCGGAGAGTTCGGTGCGCACGGGCGTGTCGGCGCCCCTGGGCACGAAGTCGATCCGGGCGGTACGGGGCAGGGCCTCGCGCAGCCGTCCGTACAGGTCCCGGACCGTGAACCGCAGCTGGCCGCGGCCCGCTCCGGTGCGCAGTTCGCCGTCGACGAGCAGCGGGAGCCCGGCGAGCGGCAGGCGGTCCAGGCCGTCCAGCTCGACGGGAAGGTCCTCGGACCAGACGGCTGCTCCCCCGCTCCGGGCGAAGGGCGGGAGCAGCCGGGCGGGTTCGGCGGCGAGCCGGGAGAGCCGTTCCAGGTCCCGGGGCTCCTCGGCGGCCAGGACGAACCGGGCGGCCCAGCGGGCGGGCGCGGCCGCGGCGGCGATCGCGCGCTCCCCGAAGGTCCCGACGTGCTCGCGGGCCAGCGCCCACCACGCGGTGCGGTACGCGGCGTCGCGCAGCCTCAACTCGCGGGCGTACAGGCGCAGGTCGTGTTCGAGGAACTTGGTGCGGCAGGCGGTGGCCAGCTCCTTGCGGCCGGCCTCCTCGAAGGTCTCCACGGCCATGCGGTGGGCGGCGATCCGCGCCTGCCAGTTGGCGATGCCGTCCCGGTCGAGGGAGATCGAGAGGCGCCCGGCGGCCCGGCGGACGTGCCAGATGTAGACGGTGTCGGGGACGACCGCGACGCGCGGCGCGGCGGCCAGGACGCGCGCGGTGAAGAGGAAGTCCTCGTAGACACAGCGGCCGTCGGGGAACCGGATGCCGTTCTCGGCGAGGAAGGCCCGGTCGTAGACCTTGTTGACGCAGAGCGTGTCGTGCACCAGGGGCACGAGGTCCGCGGCCGTCTCCAGGAGGGCGGGCTCGTGGTAGAGCGCGGGCTGCCAGCGCACGTCGCGGCCCTCGGGCAGCTCGCGCCGTACGCAGGCGCCGACCGCGACGGGGGCTCCGTGCCGCTCGGCCGCCGTGACCAGGGCCTCGGCGGCGCCTTCGGGCAGGACGTCGTCGCTGTCGAGGAATATCACGATGGGGGCGGTGACGGCCCGAACGCCGTCGTTGCGGGGGGTGCCGCAGCCGCCGCTGTTCTCCGTGCGGTGCACGACGCGCAGCCGGGGGTGGCGGGCGGCCAGTTCGTCCAGGACCCGGGCCGTGCCGTCGCTCGATCCGTCGTCGACGGCCACGACCTCCGCGACCACGGGGCCCTGGTCGAGCACGGACCGGATCGCCTCACCGACCAAGCCCTCGTCGTTGTGTGCGATCACCACGACGCCGAGCTTTCCTGCCACCTGGGGGGAAGTGATGCTAGTCACGCCGCGGATGCTACGGGAGCCCCGCCACCCGATCGGCCCTCTTCCGGCCGGGTCAGCCGAACGCATGAAAACGCGGGAAAGGTGGGGCGGCACCCGGCCGCCCCACCTTCCGCACCCGCGAGAAGGGACCTTCTAGAACGGGTCGAACTCGTCGTACTCGCGCTGCGCGTCGTCGCGCTCCGCCTGCCGGTCGCGGCGGCGCTGCGCCGCCGGACGCGGGGCCTCCAGACGGTGGTCCTCACCGCGGCGGCCGAGCATCTCGGCGCCGGCCATCATGGTGGGCTCCCAGTCGAAGACGACCGCGTTGTCCTCGGAGCCGATCGCGACGCCGTCGCCCGCGCGGGCACCGGCCTTCATCAGCTCGTCCTCGACGCCGAGGCGGTTGAGGCGGTCGGCCAGGTAGCCCACGGCCTCGTCGTTGTTGAAGTCGGTCTGGCGGACCCAGCGCTCCGGCTTCTCGCCGCGCACCCGGTAGACCTCTTCGTGCTCGTCGTACGTGACGGTGAAGCCCGCGTCGTCGACGGCCTTCGGGCGGATGACGATCCGGGTCGCCTCCTCCTTCGGCTTGGCCGCGCGCGCCTCGGCGACGATGCCGGCGAGGGCGAAGGAGAGCTCCTTCAGACCCGTACGGGCCACGGCGGAGACCTCGAACACCTGGTAGCCGCGCTCCTCCAGGTCCGGGCGGATCATGTCCGCGAGGTCCTGGCCGTCCGGGATGTCGATCTTGTTGAGGACGACGATCCGGGGCCGGTCCTCCAGGCCGCCGTACTGCTTGAGCTCCTCCTCGATGACGTCGAGGTCGGTGACCGGGTCGCGCTCGGACTCCAGCGTCGCCGTGTCGAGGACGTGGACGAGCACCGAGCAGCGCTCGACGTGGCGGAGGAACTCGAGGCCGAGGCCGCGGCCCTGGCTGGCGCCCGGGATGAGGCCCGGCACGTCGGCGATCGTGTAGACGGTCGAGCCGGCCGTGACGACGCCCAGGTTCGGGACGAGGGTGGTGAAGGGGTAGTCCGCGATCTTCGGCTTGGCGGCCGACAGGACGGAGATGAGCGAGGACTTGCCCGCGCTCGGGTAGCCCACGAGCGCCACGTCGGCGACGGTCTTGAGCTCCAGGACGATGTCCCGCGCCTCGCCGGGCTCGCCGAGGAGCGCGAAGCCGGGGGCCTTGCGGCGGGCCGAGGCCAGCGCGGCGTTGCCGAGGCCGCCGCGGCCGCCCTGGCCGGCGACGAAGGTGGTGCCCTGGCCGACGAGGTCGGCGAGGACGTTGCCCTTCTTGTCCAGGACGACGGTGCCGTCGGGCACGGTCAGGACCAGGTCCTGGCCGTCCTTGCCGGAGCGGTTGTCACCGGCACCGGGCTGGCCGTTGGTCGCCTTGCGGTGCGGGGAGTGGTGGTACTCGAGGAGAGTGGTGACCGACTGGTCGACGACCAGGGTCACATCGCCGCCACGGCCGCCGTTGCCGCCGTCGGGGCCGCCGAGCGGCTTGAACTTCTCCCGGTGGACGGAGGCGCAGCCGTGGCCTCCGTTACCCGCGGCGACGTGCAGCTCGACGCGGTCCACGAAGGTGGTCATGGGTGTGCCTCCAGAGAATTACGTGCGGAATGTCTATCTAGTAACACGCGAAAGGCGGACCCGCTTCCCGTACGGGAAGTGAGGTCCGCCTCCGCAAAGTGTTCCGATCAGGCGACCGGAACGATGTTCACGACCTTGCGGCCACGGTGGGTGCCGAACTGCACCGAACCGGCCTGCAGGGCGAACAGCGTGTCGTCGCCGCCACGGCCGACGCCGGCGCCGGGGTGGAAGTGCGTGCCACGCTGGCGGACCAGGATCTCACCCGCGTTGACGACCTGACCGCCGAAGCGCTTCACGCCGAGCCGCTGGGCATTGGAGTCGCGCCCGTTCCGGGTGGACGATGCGCCCTTCTTGTGTGCCATGTCTCAGTCCCTCTTACTTCGCAGCCGCGGGGATACCGGTGACCTTGATCGCCGTGTACTGCTGACGGTGACCCTGGCGACGGCGGTAGCCGGTCTTGTTCTTGTAGCGCAGGATGTCGATCTTGGCGCCCTTGTGGTGGTCCACGACCTCGGCCGTGACCTTGATGCCGGCCAGGACCCACGGGTCGCTGGTCACGGCGTCGCCGTCGACAACGAGCAGGGTCGAGAGCTCGACCGTGTCGCCAACCTTGGCAGTGGAAATCTTGTCAACCTCAACGATGTCGCCGACAGCAACCTTGTGCTGGCGACCACCGCTGCGCACGATGGCGTACACGCGGATCTCTCTCTCACTCGGGATGGAACCTCTGAAGCCAGCCGCTCACACGGGCCCGGGGGCCCGCGGCGTTCCGGAATCGGACGAGCGGCCTCTCCCGACGAGCGGGAGGGAGGTGCTCAGAGGCGCGGCATGCCGATCAGACACGCCGACGGTCTAGGTTACGGGCGGCTGCCACAGGGGGTCAAATTCGCCCGAGCGGGTGCGGGCCGCCCCCCTGGAGGGACGGCCCGCACCCGGTGGGTCAGTCCTGGGCCGGAGCCGCGGTCTTCTCCGCCGCCTTCTTGGCCGTGGCCTTCTTGGCGGTGGTCTTCTTCGCCGCGGTCTTCTTGGTCGCCGCCGTCTTCTTGGTGGCGGCCTTCTTGGCCGTGGCCTTCTTCGCGGTCTTGCGCGCGGCCGTCTTCTTGGCCGGCGCGGCCTCCGCCTCGGTCTCGGTCTCGGCCGGAACCTCGGCCGGGGCCGTGGTCACCACGACGACGGCCGCCTCCTCGGCGCCCGCGGGCGAACCGGCGGGAGCGGTGGCCTTACGGACCACCCGGCGACGGGCGCGCGGCGCGGCGGCCGCGGGGGCCTCCTCGACGACGGGCTCGGCCACCGGCGCCACGACGGGCTCCGGCTCCGGGGCGGTCTCGGCGACCGGCTCGGCGACGACGACCGGCTCGGCGACGACCTCGGCGGCCACGTCCGTGGTCGAGACGACCGGGGACGTCACCCGACGGGTGGCACGACGACGGCCGCGCGGGGCCGGAGCGGGGGTCTCCTCGACAACGGCCTCGGTCACCGGCTCGGCCACCGGGGCGGCGGCCTGCTCGGCGGCGGGCTCCACGACCGGCTCGGCGACCGGCGCCGCGACGGGCTCGGGCTCGGGCTCGGCGGCGGGCGCGGGCTCGAAGTCGACGGCCTCGGTCTCCACGACCGGCGCCGGGGCGACCGGCGTCGAGACGACCGGCGCGGACACCCGGCGGGTGGCGCGACGGCGGCCACGACCGCGCGTGGCGGCGGCCTCGGCCTCGGCGGCGGAGCCGTACAGCTCCTCGTCCGGGGCGATCGGCACCGGCACGGCCACCGGGGCGGCCAGCTCGGCGGCGACCTCTGCCTCGGTCTCGACCTCGGCCTCCGCGGTCTCCGGCTCCACGGCCTCGGCGTGCTCGTGCTCGTGGACGTGCTCGGCGCCGCCGCGGCCGCGCTTCTTCGAGCGCTTGCCGCCGCCACCGCCACCGGCGGTGGCCGGCTGCTCCATGTGCACGATGACACCGCGGCCGTTGCAGTGGACGCAGGTCTCGGAGAAGGACTCCAGGAGGCCCTGGCCGACCCGCTTGCGGGTCATCTGGACCAGGCCGAGCGAGGTGACCTCGGCCACCTGGTGCTTGGTCCGGTCCCGGCCCAGGCACTCCAGGAGGCGGCGCAGCACCAGGTCGCGGTTGGACTCCAGGACCATGTCGATGAAGTCGATGACGACGATGCCGCCGAGGTCGCGCAGCCGCAGCTGGCGGACGATCTCCTCGGCCGCCTCCAGGTTGTTCCTGGTGACGGTCTCCTCCAGGTTGCCGCCCTGGCCGGTGAACTTGCCGGTGTTGACGTCGACGACGACCATCGCCTCGGTCTTGTCGATCACCAGCGAGCCGCCGGAGGGCAGCCAGACCTTGCGGTCGAGCGCCTTCATGAGCTGCTCGTCGATCCGGTACGTCGCGAAGACATCGACCTCGCTCGTCCACTTGGACAGGCGGTCGGTCAGGTCCGGGGCGACGTGGTTCACGTAGCCGTGGATGGTCTCCCACGCGTCGTCGCCGCTGACGATGACCTTGGAGAAGTCCTCGTTGAAGATGTCGCGGACGACCCGGACGGTCATGTCCGGCTCGCCGTACAGCAGGGTCGGCGCGGACGTCGAGATCTGGGTGGCCTTCTTCTGGATGTCGGCCCACTGCGCCTGCAGGCGCTCGACGTCGCGGCGCAGCTCGTCCTCGCTCGCGCCCTCGGCGGCGGTGCGCACGATGACGCCCGCATCCTCGGGGACGATCTTCTTGAGGATGGTCTTCAGGCGGGCGCGCTCGGTGTCCGGGAGCTTGCGGCTGATGCCGGTCATCGAGCCCTCGGGGACGTACACGAGGTAGCGGCCCGGGAGGGAGACCTGGCTGGTCAGACGGGCGCCCTTGTGGCCGATCGGGTCCTTCGTGACCTGCACGAGGACCGACTGGCCGGACTTGAGGGCGGACTCGATGCGGCGCGGCCCGTTGGCCATGCCGAGCGCCTCGAAGTTGACCTCGCCGGCGTACAGGACGGCGTTGCGGCCCTTGCCGATGTCGACGAAGGCGGCCTCCATGGACGGCAGCACGTTCTGGACCTTGCCCAGGTAGACGTTGCCGACGTACGAGGTGGCCTGCTCCTTGTTGACGTAGTGCTCGACGAGCACGTTGTCTTCCAGGACGCCGATCTGGGTGCGCTCGCCGTTCTGGCGGACGACCATGACGCGCTCGACGGCCTCGCGGCGGGCGAGGAACTCGGCCTCGGTGATGATCGGGACGCGGCGGCGGCCCTGCTCGCGGCCTTCGCGGCGGCGCTGCTTCTTGGCCTCCAGGCGGGTCGAGCCCTTGATGGACTGGACCTCGTCGGACGGCTCGGCCTTCTCGCGGGCCGGACGGGGCTCGCGGACCTTGACGACCGTACGGACGCCGTCCTCTTCGGCCGTCTCGACCTCGGCGGCGGCGTCACCGCTGCGACGGCGGCGACGGCGACGGCGACGGGAGCTGCTGGAGCCGCCGGCGTAGGCCTCGGCCTCCTCCGGCTCCTCCTCGCCCTCCTCGGGCTCCTCGGTCTCCTCCTCGGCGTGCGGCTCCTCGCCCTCCTCGGTCTCCTCGACCTCGGCGAGCTCGCCGCGACGGCGACGACGGCCGCCACGGCGGCGACGACGGGACGGACGGTCCTCGTACTCGTCCGTCTCCTCGGCCTCCTCGATCTCGTCGGCGACGGCCTCGACCTCGGGCTCGTCGGCGACGGTGGCCGGGACGGGCTCGACGGCGACGGGCTCGCTGCGGCGACGGCGGCGACGGCGGGAGCCGGACTCGGCGCGCTCGGTCTCCTCCACGGCCTCGACCGTCTCGACCGTCTCGACGGCCTCGACCGTCTCTTCCTCCTCCGGCTCCTCGACCACGGCGGCGGCGGCCATGGCGGCGGTCTCCGGGGTCTGGAACATCGGCTCGGCGAAGACCGGGGCCTGGAAGACGGCGACGGCGGGGCGCGTGGCGCGGCGGGGCTCGCGGGCCGGGGCCGGCTCGGAGGTGAACTGCGGCGAGGTGACGCGGCGGCGGCCGCGGCCACGGGTGGCGGCGGTCTCGGCGGCGGCGACCTCGGCCTCGTCGGCGGCGATCTGCTCGACGGTGGACGTCGGCAGCGACTCACCGGTGGGGGCGGCCTCGGTGGTCACCTCGGGCGAGGTGGCCTTGCGGGTGGCGCGGCGGCGGGTACGGGGCGCGGGAGCGGCCTCGGCC
>NZ_MWIG01000234.1:0-23599 GCF_002156145.1 Streptomyces sp. NRRL B-24572
ACTTCTGAAACAGGCCCTAGACTGCGACCGCTCCAAGACCTGGAGATCACCGGGAGGGCGTGCAAGATGAAACGAGCACTGATCGGCGCATTCGCGGCCGTGGCGTTAGTCGTGTCCGGGGGGAGTGTCGCCACCGCTTCCGACAGCGCCCCGCCACGCACCACGCACGGCCCTTGCCAGTACACGCAGACCCCGGACGAGCCGCCGGCGCGGCCTGTTCCGCTGCCGCCCGACCCGCGGCGCACCCCCAGTCGCGGCACGGTGGACATGGCGGTTCCGACCAGCCAGGGCTCGCTCCCGCTGCACGTGGACCGGGCCAAGGCGCCGTGCACGGTGCAGAGTTTCCTGCACCTGGCACGACACGGGTTCTACGACCGTACGGTGTGCCACCGTCTGACGGCGTATCCGACGCTGAAGGTCCTGCAGTGCGGCGACCCGACCGGTACCGGTGAGGGCGGCCCCGGGTACAAGTACAAGGACGAGCTGCCGGTGGACCTGCCGCCCGCACCCACCGATCCCACCGGCACGCGCCGCCTCTACGGGCGCGGCCTGCTGGCGATGGCCAACGCCGGTCCGAACACGAACGGCTCACAGTTCTTCGTCGTCTACGGCGACTCCGCACTGCGACCGAACTACACGGTGTTCGGCACGGTCGACCCCGACGGCCTGACGACACTCGACAAGATCGCCGCCGCAGGCATCGAGCCGACCGCGGAGAACCCGGCACCGGTCGACGGCGCACCCGTCCTGCGGACCGAGCTGCTCCGTGTCCGGCCGTCCTGCCGGCATTGACGCACCGTGACGTGGCCACGTCCTCGATGAGCATGCCTGGCGCCTGCGGCCGTCCCGGGCGGACTACGCCGACCGGGTGAAGCGTCCGGGTGCGGAAGGGGGGCTTTGGACCTTGTGCCCGGCCTGCGTGAAGCACCCGAGGCCCCACCTCTGCAATCCGTACGGTGCTGCCCGTGGACATCGCACCAGTTGTCCGGTCCCGGCTCCCTGCCGGGGCCGGACTCCGTCTTGGGCGTCCGGGCGGCCCGACCCGCGCAACTCCGAGCGTATTCAGCCACCGGCCGTCGCCGATGCGCCTCCGGCTGCCCGGCTGGCGTCCGGGAGGCCCCGAATCGTCCGCCGCGACGCGCCTCCCGTCAAAGGGACACGTGCCGGCCAGGAGACCCCAGCCGGCTGCTCCCGCGGGGCAGTCGGCTGGGGTCAGATCGTGACCGGGCCGTGGGCGGTGGCGAACTCGACCGAGACCAGGCCCGGTTCCTCATCTTCGACCCAGGTGACGTCGATCTGGTCGAGGGGATGGTCGGCCGGTTCGCCGAGGAATTCGGCGATGGAGGCGGCGTCGCCGGCGATGGAGACTCCGTGGATGGTCGTGGAGGTGCGAGGGTCGGCGCTCGGGCGCTCCTCGCTGGGGACCAACCACTGAAGGAAATAGGGTAGTTGCGGGTCCTCCATTAGTTCCAGCAGGCCGATCTGCTTCCATCTCAGGTCGAACCCGTCGGGGCGGACCCGGTGGCCCTCGGTCGAGGTGCGGCCGAGGCGGGCCTCGACCGGGGCGATGTCGTCGACGGAGACCACCCAACCGAGCCAGCCGCCGCCCTCGGCGGCGCGGCGCGCGACCGCCTGGCCGAAGGGTGCGCGGTCGGCGGCGGGGTGGTCGAGTGTGGTGACGACCTCGACGTAGGTGCCGCCGCTCAGCGGGAGAACGAAATTGCGGGTGCCGAATCGCGGGTGTACGCCCCCGTCGACGAACCCGGCGCCGAGGGCCGATCCGATCCGCTGGACGGTCGAGACGAAGCTGTCGCGGGCCACCGCATAGGACACGTGATCAAGTCGCACTTCGGCATCATCACCCGACAACCCGTCCACAGCCCGACGCCACGCCCGCCGCCCCGGCCGCGTCCGCCGTGGGTTCAGTCGTGGAGCGGATCGATCATCGTCATCCCGGCTGGGGAGACCCGGTTGAAGCCGGGCAGCAGCACCGCAGCGTCGTCGAGACCCACGACCCGCTCGATCGGCCGCTGGTACACGACTTCGAGTTGGCATGCAGCGCCATGCGCATGGCAATTCCAAGAGGCAGGCTCTATGCCCTTTCCGGCGCAGGACACCGGGCCGGCCCCGGAAGAGAATGCCTTTGAGTCCGTGTGGCCAGGGACGGGGCGAGGGCGGCCAGGGCCTCGACAGCTTCGCGTATGTGGCGGTAGGCGGTCATGATCCCGATGCCGAACCCGGCGGCCGGCTGGGTATAGGTGTGTCACCGCACCGCAGGTGGGCCAGGGCGAGCAGGGCCTGTCGTGAGGCGGGAAGGCGCCGCCGGCGCGTCCCGATCTCCCGTCGCCTGGCCGCCAGCCGTCCGGCCAGGAACCGCAGAGTACGGCTGGACAGGTCGATCGAATGGGGTCTCCCCTGCTCGAGCGAAGCCGAGAGCTCGGGGAAGGGTGGACAAGCACGCGAAGCTCCTGGCGGAGACGGGTGATCTTGGTCGAGAACCCGTCTACCAGGAGCTTCGTCGTTATGCAGACATGTCCAGCTCGCGGTCGGCATCGCAGCTTGGAAAGAGCTCACTGCCGGTGCATTCATGGCTCTCCGAGCGCCGCCGGTCCGCGGTGAGCACGGTCGTCGGGCTCTGTGTCGCCGTGCTCCTCGGCCTGCTGGGGTTCTCGCGCCGGGGTTGCTGTCCGCATCGAGTGCCGACCTGGGCGTGGTGGCGCTGTTCGCCTACCTGCTGTGCTACCTGGTGGTCACGCTGAGGGCCTTCTCGACCGCGCCGCCGGAACGGGTCCGACTGTGGGCCCGGCCGGAGGCGCGGGGCGCCGTGCTGCAGCGCTATCTCCTGGGGAGCGTACCGGGGCCGGGAGTGTCGGTCCTCATCGCGTCGGCGGCGCTCGTGGTGTCGGCGGTCTGGCGTCCCGGGCATCTGGGTTCCGCTTTCCCGGCGGCGGTACGGGTCCTGATGGCGCTCGGCCTCGTCGTCGTCGCCTGGATCTGCGTGCTGGCCGCCTTCGCGGTGGCTTTCCATGCCGACAACCTCGTGGAGGGCGAGGCAGCGCTGGACTTTCTGGGTGATGAGACGGTGGCCGGATCAGCCGCGCTGGGCGTGGCGAGCCGGCCACCGCCCTTCCTGCTCAGGGGATGAGCACGAGGCGGATCGGGTCTCCGATCTTCTTCTCCAGCCGGGCGACGGCGTCCGCGGCCTCGGCCAGGGGGACGTGGGCGCTGACGGAGGGGCCGAGGTCGATCCGCCCGGCCGCTGCCAGTCCGACGAGTTGTTCCACGTGCTCCGGCTCGGAGCCGTAGTGTCCGCGGATCTGCTGGACGTTGAAGCAGAAGCCGATGCTGTCGGCGACGGTGACCGGCTCCGGGGTGAGGCCGGCGAGTACCAGGACGCCGTTCGGGCCGAGCACGGTGGTGGCCTGGGCGCGGGCCGCTCCGACGCCGGCGAAATCGAAGGCGACGTCGATGCCCCGGCCTGCCGTGGCTTCGCGCACCGCCTCGGCGAAGTCTCCGGCCGTGGGGTCCAGCGCATGGTCGGCTCCGAAGAGGAGGGCGCGCTCGCGGGCCGAGGGCAGCGGGTCGACGGCGATGACGGGGGCGGCGCCGACCAGGCGGGCGAGTCGGATGCCGTGGGCGCCGAGGCCTCCGGCTCCCCAGATGCCGACCGCCTGCGCGGGTCGGACGGCGCCGGTGTCCACGATCGCGGCGTACGGGGTGGAGACGGCGTCGGGGATGATCGCGGCCTGGTCGAACGGCAGGTGGTCCGGGATGGGGAGCAGGGTGTCCTCCCGGGCGAGGGCGTACTGTGCCCAGCCGCCGTCGTAGTCCACTCCACGGGTCCGGGGCCGGCGGCAGAGCGCGTGGCGCAGGCAGTCGGCGCAGTCGCCGCACGCTTGCCCGGCCTGGAGCACGACCCGTCGGCCGGGGGTCCAGTCGCCCTTCACGTCGGGGCCGACGGTGTGGACGACGCCGGCCACCTCGTGGCCGGGGGTGATGGCGCCGGATTCCTTGACGGCGTCCACGGGGAAGAAGGGGCTCAGGCTGCCGTCGATCAGATGGATGTCGGACAGGCAGACACCGGCGGCCCGCACCTCGACGAGGACCTCGCCCGGACCGGGAACCGGGATCGGGACCTCCTCGACGGCGAAGGTGCGGGTGTCCAGGCGCAGCCGTCCGGCCAGCATGGTGTTCATGCGGAAACCTCGATGTGCTCGGTGAGAAGCGTGCGTGCAGCTCATGCGCACGACATGGTCGACTGACCATGTCGCTCAACCGTGTCGACTGACAATGTCGCCTGTCAAGCGGCCTCCGCCGGACGTTCTTCGAGGTCATCAAGTTCCAACAGTCGACTGTGTCACTCAATACAGTCGACCGACATGTTCAGGTGACACAGTCGTGTGTAAGTTGGTCGGCGACTGCTGGAGTGCAACGAAAGGCACGCTCATGACTCAGGTGTCCGTAGGTGCGGCGCGGGCGATCCCCGAGCGCCCCCCGCTGCCCCTCGTAGGCCACGCGTTCAACGTTCCCGCGGGCGCGGACTTCCTGGCCTACCTGCTGAAGGAGTTCAAGGAATTCGGGCCCGTGTACCGGCTGCGGCTCTTCGGGAGGGACACCGTCATGGTCGGCGGTCTGGACCTCGTGACCGAGCTGTCGGACGAGACCCGCTTCCGCAAGCACGTCCACGCCGACCTGGTCGAGGTCCGAGCTCTGGCCGGGGACGGTCTGTTCACCGCCTACAACCACGAACCGAACTGGCGCAAGGCCCACGACATCCTGATGCCCGCGTTCTCGCTCGGCGCGATGCGCAGCTACCACGACCCCATGCTCAAGGTCGCCCGCTCGCTGATCGGCAAGTGGGACCGGCTGGCCGGGGTGCAGTCGGTGGACGTGCCCGACGAGATGACCCGTCTGACCTTCGACACGATCGGCCTGTGCGGCTTCGGCTACGACTTCCAGTCCTTCCGCCGGAACGACCTGCACCCGTTCGTCGAGGCGATGGCCCGGGCCCTCGTCTTCGCCCAGGAGAAGGGCGAGTCCATCCCGGGCTCCGAGCTGTTCAAGAGGAAGAAGGTCGAGCAGTTCCGCGCGGACATCGACCTGATGACGGACCTCGTGGACGACGTGATCAGGGAGCGCCGCGCCTCCGGCGACACCAGCACGGACGACCTGATGGGGTTGATGCTGCACACGAAGGACCCCGTCACCGGCGAGCCGCTGGACGACGTCAACATCCGGCACCAGGTGATCACCTTCCTGATCGCGGGCCACGAGACCACCAGCAGCGCGCTCTCCTTCGCCCTGTACTACCTGACCAAGCATCCGGAGGTGCTCGCCCGGGCCCAGGCCGAGGTGGACGCCCTGTGGGGCGACGCCGAGTCCCCGGACCCCCAGTACGGGGACATCGGCAAACTCACCTACATCCGCCAGATCCTCAACGAGAGCCTGCGGCTGTGGCCGACGGCGCCCGCGTACGCCGTCGAGCCGATCGAGGACACCGTCATCGGCGGCAAGTACCCCGTGCGCAAGGGCGAGTCGCTGATGGTGATCACCTCGGCCCTGCACCGCGATGCGGCCTGGGGGGAGAACGTCGAGCTGTTCGATCCCGAGCGCTTCACCCCCGAGCGGGAGGCGGCCCGTTCGGTCCACGCCTTCAAGCCGTTCGGCAGCGGCGAGCGGGCCTGCATCGGCCGCCAGTTCGCGCTGCACGAGGCCACCCTGCTGCTCGGCCTGCTGGTGCACCGCTACCGTCTGATCGACCACACCGACTACCAGATGAAGATCAAGTCGACGCTGACCATCAAGCCCGACGGTTTCAGCCTGCGGCTCGCCCGCCGCACCAGCGACGAACGGCGCCTGCCCGCCGCGACGGCGGCCGCCCCCGTCGCGGGCCGGACCGCGGCCGTGACGCGCCGGGCGAGCGGCACCGCGCTGACCCTGCTGCACGGCTCCAACCTCGGCACCTGTGCCGGCATCGCCCGCGACCTCGGCACCGACGGCGAGGAGCACGGCTTCACCCCGTCCGTCGCCCCCCTCGACGCGTACACGGAGAGGCTGGCCGGCTCCAAGGGGCCCGTCGTCATCGTCGCCGCCTCCTACAACGGTCGCCCCACCGACGACGCCGCCGGGTTCGTCGCCCGGCTGGAGAACCTCGCCCCCGGCTCGCTCGCCGGGCTGCGGTACGCCGTCCTCGGTGTCGGCGACCGCAACTGGGCAGCCACCTACCAGCGGATCCCCACCCTGATCGACGAGCGTCTGACCGCCGCCGGCGCCACTCCGCTCCTGGAGCGCGGCAGCGCCGACGCCTCCGGCGACTTCGGCGGAGCGGTCGACCAGTGGACGGAAGACCTGTGGAAGGCGCTCCTGGACGGGTACGGCGAGGCGGTCGCCGGTGAGGCGGCCGACCCCGTACCGGAGACGGAAGGCGAGGGGCTGTACGAGTTGGAGGACACCTCCGAGTCAGTCCTCGGCGGCCTCGCCGAGCGCCACGGCGTCCGGCCGATGGAGGTCCTCGAAGCGTACGAACTCGTCGACACCGACCACGAACTGGGACGCTCCAAGCGGTTCCTGCGGCTCCGGCTGCCCGAGGGCGTCACCTACCGCACCGCCGACCACCTGGCCGTCCTGCCCAGCAATTCCGAGGCCCTCGTCCAGCGCGTCGCCGACCGCTTCGGCCTCGACCTGGACCGCACCGTCCGGCTGCGCGCCCGGCGCCGGAGCCGGGGCGCCCTGCCCGTCGACCGGCCGCTGACCCTGCGCCGCCTCCTCACCGACTTCGTCGAGCTCCAGGACGCGGCCACCCAGGAGCAGGTCGCCGTGCTCGCCGAGCACACCGCCTGCCCGCCCGAGAAGCAGCCGCTCACCGCCTTCGCCACCGCCGATCCCGGGACCTTCCGGGAGCAGGTGACCGTCGCGGGGCTCAGCGTCCTGGACCTCCTGGAGCGCCACCGCGCGTGCGAGCTGCCCTTCGAGCGCTTCCTGGAGCTGCTGCCGGTCCTGCGGCCCCGGCACTACTCGATCTCATCGTCCGCCGCGGCCCGGCCCGGCGAGGCCGACCTGATGGTGTCGCTGCTCGCCGCGCCCCACCGGTCGGGCGAGGGCACCTTCCGGGGCATCGCCTCGCACTTCCTGCAGACCGTGAACGCGGGCGACGTGATCCAGGCCCGGGTCCTGCCGTGCAGCGAGTCCTTCCGCCTCCCCGAGGACACCTCCGTGCCGGTGATCCTGATCAGCGCGGGCACCGGCCTCGCGCCCTTCCGCGGCGCGGTCCTCGACCGCCACCACACCGGCTCGACCGGCACCCTGCTCTGCTACTTCGGCTGCGACCACCCCGACGTGGACTTCCTGCACCGGGAGGAGTTCGAGGCGGCCGAGGCGGCCGGCGCCGTCAGCATGCGCCCCACCTTCATGCACGCGCCCGAGAACGGGGCCCGCTTCGTCCAGGAGCGCATCGCCCGCGAGAGCGAGGAGGTGTGGTCGGTCCTGGAGGCCGGCGGCCGCGTCTACGTCTGCGGCGACGGCCGCCGTATGGCACCCGCCGTACGGGAGGCGTTCATGGCGATTCACCGCGAGCGGACCGGCGCGAGCGACGAGCAGGCCGTGGCATGGCTCGCGGAGCTCGTCGCGTCCGGGCGCTACGTCGAGGACGTCTGGGCCGGCTGAACCCCACGAGAAGTTAGAGACGGTTGTGGGCGCACCTGGAAAGGTGCGCCCACAACCGTTCTCGCGTCGTGTCAGGCCATCGGCACGTCAGGGAGGCCGAGGTCCCCCTTGGCCAGCGCCACGGTCGCGGCCACGAGCGCCCTGAGGCCGGTCCGCTCGGTGGCCTCGTCCGGCAGGGCCACGAGGACCTGCATGGTGAGTCCGTCGAAGCCGGAGAGGAAGAACCGGGCCACCGTCTCCGGGGATTCGGCCAGTTTCTGCCCCGTCCTCTCCGCCGTCTCGGCGATCACCTGCGCGGTCACCTCTATGACCCGCCGGTAGTGACCCTGCCGGGCCTCGTTGAGACCGGGTACACGCAGGGCGAACATGGTCAGCTCGCTGAGCAGCTGGTGGTGCGACGTCGGCTCGCGCACGGTGCCCCACAGGGCCCCCGCGAAGGCGCCGATGGTCTCCTCGAAGCCCGCGTCCTCCGGCGCCGCCCGCTGCACCTGCGCGACCAGCTCGTCGGTGATGTGGTCCATGACCGCGCGGTAGAGGTCCTCCTTCGTGCCGAAGGTGTAGTGGACGGTGGTCTGCGCGACACCGAGCTCCGCGGCGATGGCGCGGGTGCTCCCCGCGGCCACGCCCTCCCGGGCCATGAGGTCGATGGCCGCCTTGATCAACTGAGGGCGGCGCTCCGCCGCGGAAACATGAGCCATAAGCCCACTATATCGACTCAGTCGGTCGACACAGTCGCCTTGGTCGACGGCTCGCCTGCAGGTCAGGCGGGCGGTTCGGGCGAACTCGTTCCTCTTCCCGGGGTCCGAGCGGGGTCACGTCCCTTCGATGCCCGGCCCGCTGTCCGCGGGAAGGGCCTGCTCGGCCCAGATGACCTTTCCCTCGCGGTTGTGCCGTGCGCCCCAGCGTTCGGCGAGCTGGGCCACCAGGAGCAGGCCGCGGCCGCCCTCGTCGAAGATCCGGGCGCGGCGCAGATGCGGGGCGGTGCTGCTGGCGTCGGAGACCTCGCAGGTGAGCGTCGTCTGGAGGACCAGCCGCAGCTGGATGGGGCTCTTGCCGTAGCGGATCGCGTTCGTCACCAGTTCGCTGACGACCAGTTCCGTGGTGAAGGACAGTTCCTCCAGCCCCCAGGCCGTCAGGACGTCGGACGCGAAACCGCGGGCCCCGGACACGGCTGCCGGATCGGACGGGAGGTCCATCGTGGCGACGTGGTCCGGGTCGAGGGCACGGGTCCGGGCGACGAGCAGAGCGACGTCATCGGCGGGTCGGCTGGGCAACAGCGCGGCCAGCAGCCGGTCGCAGGTCTCCTCCAACGACTCCGGCGCCGAGGCGAGGACACCGTGCAGCGTGGTGAGTGAGAGGTCGACGTCACGCGTGCGGTCGGCGGCGATCAGCCCGTCGGTGTGCAGGACCAGCAGGCTGCCCTCCTGCAGTTCGAACTCGGCGGTCTCGAAGGGGAGTCCGCCCAGGCCGAGAGGCGGTCCGATCGGTACCTCGGGCAGCTCGACCACGCCGGAGGTCGGGATGGCCCCGCCGGTGGTCGAGGGGGTGACCACGGTCGGCGGGATGTGGCCGGCACTGGCGAGGGAGCACCGGCGGGAGGCGGGGTCGTAGATCGCGTACAGGCAGGTGGCGCTGGTCTCGCCCTCGTCCCGCGACTCCTCCCGCTGCATCCGGATGACCACGTCGTCCAGATGGGTGAGGAGTTCGTCGGGCATGAGGTCGATGTCGGCGAAGGCGCGGACCGCTGTGCGGAGCCGGCCCATGGTGGCGGCGGCGTGCAGACCGCGACCGACGACGTCGCCGACGACGAGCGCGACGCGGGCCCCGGACAGCGGAATCACGTCGTACCAGTCCCCGCCCACACCAGCGCGGGACCCGGCGGGCAGGTAACGAGAGGCCGTTTCGACGGCCGCTTGTCGCACCGTGTACCGCGGCAGCAGGGTGCGCTGGAGGGTGAGCGCGGTGGAACGCTCATGGGTGTACCGACGGGCGTTGTCGATGGACACCGCTGCCCTGGAGACGATCTCCCGCGCCAGCAGGAGATCGTCGTCGTCGAAGGGGGCCGAGGTGCGATGGCGCACGAACTGCACCAGGCCCAGGGTGTCCCCGCGGGCGTGCAAGGGCACGAGGAGAACCGAGTGGAGGCCGAGCGTGCGCAGCACTCGGCCGTGGGACTCGGACGGTGCCATCCACGTGGGCATCTCGGTCCCCGTGATGTGGTGCAGGACGGGTCGTCCGGTGGTCAGTGCGCGAACCGGTTCCGATTCATCGGGGTAGGAGTGGGCCTCGTCGATGCGGAGCAGGGACTCCGGACAGCCGTCGAGGACGGAGCGCTGGGCGACTCGGCGCTGCGTCAGAGCCTCTGCTGGACCCATGCCCGTTTCGTCGAGTGCGGAGTCGA
The DNA here is from genome assembly GCF_002156145.1 of Streptomyces sp. NRRL B-24572. NCBI lineage: Bacteria > Bacillati > Actinomycetota > Actinomycetes > Kitasatosporales > Streptomycetaceae > Streptomyces > Streptomyces sp. NRRL B-24572. The sequence goes on from NZ_MWIG01000234.1 coordinate 10,064, forward strand.
AGAGGTCGACGGTGACGAGGTCGGCGAAGTCCTCGGTGCAGAACTCCGTCAGCTCCTCCGCGGTCCGGGTGACGTCGAGCGTGGTCCCGATCCGTTTGCTCGCCCTGTTGGTGAGGGCGAGCCGACGCTGCAGCAGACGGTCGCGCTCCTCCTGGTAGGCGGCGACGACCTCTTCCGAGGACCGGTCCACGTAGTCGAAGCCGATCGTGACCAGCCTCATCGAGGCCAGGTGGATCATGTGCCAGTCGTCGGTGAGACGGGACGCTTCGGCTTGCAGCAGTTCGAGCAGGCTGAGATGGCCGATCCGGTAGCCACGGAGGAGCCTGCTCACCGGAATCCCTCGCCGGGCGTAGAGGCGACCCACTTCCAAGGCGATCGGAGGAGCCTTCGACGCGCTCGCATCGGGGCGGTTCTCCAGGAGATCCAGGAAGGCGGTGATGTGCTGGGCCGTCTCCTCCAGGTTCAGAGCCGCGATGTCCGCCTCCTCCGACAGCTCGGGGAGTTCGCTGTTCAGGCGCTGGAGCAGCAGGCCGGCCAGCTTCCGCACCTGTGGCCTGAGGCGGCGAGCCAGCTGACCAAGGAACGCATCGACGTCGGTTCCCATAAGGCGAATGTACGGGAGAGCCTTGGCGTGCGCTCCTCGGACAGCTGCGGCGGTCTCTGATCGACCCGGATCTCAGAGACCGAGGTGGTCGCCCAGGTCGGCGTAGTCGACCTGCCACAGGCCGGGAGAGCCCGTGGGGTACTGGGAGCGGAAGCCGAGCATGCGCTGGACACGCGGCGAGAGCGTCTTGGCGAGCTCCCTGTCGACCAGGAAGGGGTACGCCTCCTCGCCGGTGAGGAAGCCCGCGTTGAACGTGAAGGCGAGGCCGCGCCGGTACTCGTCGCCGGTCCGGTTCGCCCCGCCGCCGTGCGCGGTCTTGCCGCTGATGAGGAGGACGTCTCCGGCGTTCATGACGGCGGGGATCGTCTGCTCGGGGGTCCCGCGGTCCTCGAAGTCGCTCCAGTGGTTGCTTCCGGGGATGACGCGGGTGGCGCCGTTCTCCTCCGTGAAGTCGGTCAGGGCGACCAGGAAGTTGATGGTGACTTCCGGGCCGCCGGGCCCCATGCCGATGAAGGGGAACCAGTTCTCCAGGTCACGGTGGAGCATCTGCGCCTTGTTGCCGGGGCCGATTTCGATCACCTGTGCGGTGGTCATCCAGTACGTGCCCGACTCCTGGAGGAAGACCAGGTCGCTGATCTCGTGGACCAGGGGATGGTCGATGACCTCGCTGCGGAACGTGGCGCTGTGCGTCACCAGGTTCGTGAGGCGCTTGGTGTTGCTGCCGTGGAAGGCGGCCACGATTTCGTCCTCGTGGGTGGACCCCGGGGCGAGCGCCCGCAGCGGCTGCTCTATCTCGGCGTTGAAGCGGACGATCTGCTCCTGCGTCAGGAAGCCCTTGACGATGACGCCGCCGTCACGGGCCACGATCTTGAGGATCTCCTCCGCCGGCGTGTCGTTCGCCACGGCCGTCAGCGCCTGGGTCTTCTTCTGTGTCGTCATCTGTGTGCTCTTCCTCGATCTGAAGCGCGGTTGGTCGACCGTTCGATCAGCCGCGGGCGTTCCGTCTTCCGGGGACTCCCCCGCGACGGCCAGGTGGGTTCGGTGGTCATGGCGTTTCCGCGTTGTTCCTGCGGTGGTCGTCTCACTGTCGTCAGCCAGTACCGCAGGCGAGAACGACAGCGGGCACCTGCTTCGCCCGGTCCCGGTGCACGATGCACAGTCCGGTCGCGGGCACGGCGGAGCTATCCGCTCACGGCGTCCTTGCCGGAGTCGATGCGAGCTCCGGGGGTGTTACGGGCAGAACCGGGTCCCGGCGCCGTGCGCCGGGGACGTGCGGTCCGCTCCCACGGACGCGCGCTGCCGAGCCATCCGAGGAGGAAGGCTGCCGGGACGGAGACCAGCCCGGGGGTGTGGAGCGGGAACAGGTTGAAGTCCTCCTCCGGCAGCAGCGCGTACGCCGTCCCGGATACGGCGGGGGAGAAGAGGGTCAGCAGGACGCAGAGGGACAGCCCTCCGTAGACGAGCCACAGCAGCCCTCGGCGGTCGAAGCCGGGCCAGAGGAAGGAGTAGACGAGCGCCGGGAACACACATGAGGCCGCCAGGCTCAGCGAGAAGGCGAGGAGGAACTCGATGGGGTAGCGGTGCACGGCGGTGGTGAGGAAGAGGCTCACGGCGCAGAGCGCGACGACGGACAGCCGCAGGACCGTCGGCTCCCCGATCCCGAGCCGGGTACGGTCCTTCTGCCCGATCAGGTCGCGGGTCACGGATACGGCGGCGGCGAAGGTCACGCTCGCCACGGCCGTGAGGACGGCGAGGAAGGCGACACAGGCCACGAGGGTGATGAGCACGACCCGGCCGGTGGAGTGCTGGGGGAGGACCTCCGATGCCAGGAGGATCGGGGCTCCCTGCCCCTTCGCGTCGACCGCCCCGATCCGCCCGCTGCCCACCACCGCGGCCGCGGCGAAGCCGGTCGTGACCAGGAGCAGGTAGAAGAGGCCGGTCAGCCCTACGGCGACGCTCAGGGAGCGTCGAGCGCCGGGAACGTCCCGGCTGGCGCTGACGCGCAGGAGCAGGTGGGGCATCATCGCCGTGCCGAGGATGACGACGATGTGGTCACTGAGCGTGCCGAGCGTGCCGAGCGACCCGAGGCCGGCGGAGTGCGCCCACAGCCCGGGACTGAGGTACCCGTCCGGCGACACGCTGTTGTCCATGGCGGCCGACAGCAGGGATCCAGGACTCCAGTCGAACAGGCGGAGCGCCAGCAGGGTCACCGCGGCGAGCGTCGCCAGGGCCACGGGCACCTTGGCGACCTGCACGAAACTGGTGCCGCGCAGATCGGCCACCCCAGCGAAGCACGTGATCAGGAACCCCATCAGCACCGTGCACACCACCTGGGCCCGCTCGCTCGGCATGCCGATCAGAAGGGAGGCGGTGATGCCGCCGGCACGCAGTTGGACCATGAGCAGGGGTACGGCGATGCACAGGGTCACCACCGCACCGGCGATCCTCGCTCCGGGTCCCTCGGCACGCAGGGAGAACAGCTCGCCCAGGGTGTAGCGGCGGGTCGCGCGAATCCTGGAGGCGAGGAGCAGGAAGACGCCGAGTGCGAGGGCGCTGTCGACGGCGGTCGAGACTCCGTCGTAGCCGAAGATGGCGATCGCTCCCGGCAGCGAGACCAGAATGACGACCGTGATCTGTTCCCCCGCCATCGCGACGCCGTTGAAGACGGGCGGGAGGGACCGGCCGGCGACGTAGAGGCGTTCCGGGTCGTCGTCCTGCGTGGCGAGGGTGAAGACCCACAGCAGGCAGAGGCCGATGAAGACGAGGAAGGCGCTGATGACCGCGCCCCTCGCGGCGGTGCCGATGAGATCGGGCGCACCGACACTCAGGAGGTGCGTCGTCACCACGTGCCCCCGGCCGCACGAGAGGCGGCAGTCGTCGCCGAGGCCGGTTCGAAGGAGGACGCGGCCCGGTTCTCGTACCACCAGGTCCCGCCGACGAGGACGACCAGCTGCGTGAGTGCCCAGGTGATGCCGAGGGTGAGACGTCCGTACACGGAGATCTCTCCGAGGGGCGTGGAGCAGGAGAGCAGGACACCGACGGCGAGCGGCAGCGCATTGACAGTGACCAGCATCCGTGTGTCACGGGGGGAATGCTGGGAGGAAACGGAGGGCACGGGACCTCTCTCTGAAGGAAAGGAAGAAGGACATGGCATGAGCGGGCGTGGGAGAGGGCGCAGTCGTTGAGGACGAGCGAGGGAGTCGGGCGGCCGCGCTCCGTACCCGTCGGAACTCCATGCCTGCGACCGCGGGGGCTCGACGGTGGCGCGGTCTCCGCAGAGGAGGTCGCGCCGGCTCTCGTCGGCGAGCAGCGGCCTAGGTTCTGTCGTCACATGTCAGGCCCGCACCAGGAGTGACCCGCACCAGGAGTGATGCGAGGGCGACGACTGCTTCGTAGGACTCGGCGGTCTTGTCGTGGCGGGTGGCGATCCCACGCCACGTCGTCACGGACCAGGCGCCACCCGAACCTTCAGGAGTTCCCGCGCCTGCGACGACGGAGCGTTCGCCGGGCCAGCGTCTTGCTGCCGTTGAAGAAGTCGTTGAACCGGTCGATCCCCCAGACGGCTCGAAGGACGAACGGCTGCAGCAGCAGCGACATCGACGGCGAGTACTTCGAGGCGTCCGACCAGATGCCGGCGAGGTCATCCGGCATCTCACCGTCGACGATGTAGTCGGCGAGCTGATGGGTCACGTACGGCACCTGGCAGAGGCCGTGGCCGTTGCAGGCCATCGCGTAGAAGACGTTGTCACCCACCTGCCCGGCAATGGACAGCCAGTCCGGGCTGATGCCGATCCAACCGCCCCAGGCCCGCTCGATGGCCACGTCGGACAGCGACGGGAACCGATTGGCCAGATCCTTACCCATGTCCTGCACGACACGGGGATCCGGGACCCGGTCCGGGAGCGGGAAGGCCGGGCCCCGCTGCGCTTGGCGGACCCCGCAGACGATGGTGTTGCGCTCGGTGAGCCGGTAGTGAGTCATCAACTGGTGCTGGGTGATGATGCCGGACCGGCTGGTCCATCCCAGTGCGGCGAGCCGCTCCGGCGCGATGGGTTCCGACTCGATCTCGATGACGTACAGCGGCGTCGCGAGGTTCTTGGGCCAGATGTCCCACTCGCCGCCGTAGACGTTGGTCGCGAGCACCACCTTGTTGGCCCGTACGGTGCCATGCGGTGTCGTGAGCTCGACGGTGCTGCCTGTCCGGCGGACATCGCTCACCCGCGACTGCTCGAAGACCTTGGCCGAGGAGGCGAGCAGCGCGCGACGCACACCACGAGCGAGCTTGCCCGGGTTCAGCATCCCGCCGATGGATTCCCGCATACCGCCCACGAAGCCGGCAGGGAGGCCGAGTTCCTTCCTGCTGCCGACAGTCCCCTGCCCACCGAAGGCGCGCAGGACCGCCGCCTGGGTGCGCACCCTGAGCATCATGAGGGGTGAGACCGCACCCCACACCAGGCCGTTCGCCACATAGTCGCAGTCGATGTCGTGCGTCTTGATGAGGTCTTCCACGTAGTGGCCCGCGTGCTCCGCCAGTTTGACCATGGCCGGCACCTTCTTCGGGGACTGGAGGCTGAGCATCCGCAGGTCACCACCCGGTGCCCCGGCGATCTGACCGCCGTTGCGCGAGGCTGAGCCGTATCCGCAGAACTCGGCCTCCAGCAGGACCACGTCCTGGTCACGCTCCGCGAGGCGCAGCGCAGCCGCCATGCCACCCATGCCGCCGCCGATGACGGCGATGTCACAGTCGAGATCGCCGTCCAGCGCGGGCTGCACGTCGTTCGGCCGGTCGATCCAGCCGGTGAAGCTGCTGTATTTCGTGTCGTCGGTCCTCATGCTGTCCTGGTCTCGTTGAGGTGGGGTGTTCGTCCTACGTCATGCTTCGCGCCAAGATCTGCTCGGCACGCGCCGCAAGCCCTCGTTCCCGTCCAGCAGATCAACCGTGACGGGCGTCTCTTCGACGAGACGCGTGAGGATGGCGAGCAGCAGGTTTTCCGTCTTCTGTGTCTCCGTCTCAGTTCTGAGGAGTGGTGGTTCGGAGCGGGGCCCGGGATGCTCGGCGTTCTCCCTTGGCCGCGAGCGCGCGGGCCGGGAGGTCTGCCATCGACAGGAGTCCGGGTCGTGCCTCGACGACCGCGGCGGCGGCGTTGGCAGCCGCCGCGATCGTGCTGAGGAAGGAATCGAAGCCCACGGAGGAACGAAGGTCGATGACCTGCTCCTCACCGACGATCCGGTAGTCGTCGCCCGCGGTCACCTCGTCGGCCGGCTCGAAGAACCCGAACGTGATCTCCAGGTCGATCACCGTCTCGCCCTTGAGCACGCCGCGGGCGGCATGGGTGACGGCCGAGATCTGACCCGGCTCGATGCGCCTGTGTTCCCCGACGCGCGGCGAGGTCGTCACGACGGCGGGTTCGACCTCGCCCACGTCCACCGAGTCGAGATCCCACCCGAGCCCCGCCGCGAGCGCTCCGAGGGCCTGCTCGAAGCCGTAGTGGCCGACGACCTCGCCCCGGCTGCGAGCCTTCTCGAACTCCTCCGCGGTCAGACCGAGGCCGAACTTCGACAGGATCGCGCCGTAACGCGACATGTTCGTCCGTCGGCGGATGCGCACGTTCTCCACGCGCTGGGTCAGTGCGGTCAGCAGGAGGGGAAGGGTGTCCATCAAGATGCCCGGGTTCGCCCCGCTGCCCAGGACGGTCACGCCCTTCGCCCTGGCCGTCTCGTCGAGCCGCCGGGCCAGGTCGGGATGGCTCTGCCAGGGATAGGCGAGCTCTTCGCAGATGCTCAGGACGTTGTACGAACGCTCCAGCAGCGGCAGCAGGGTGCCGGCGACCTGGTTCAGATCCGAGGTGGTCGCCACGATCGCGAGGTCGGCGGCGGGCAGGCCGTCCAGGTCGCTCACGACGAGGATGCCGTTCGCGGGGCCGTCAAGGAGCACTCCGAGGTCTTGACCAGCCACGCGGGGGTCCTGGTCCACTGCTCCGACGATCTCCACGTCCACGCGTTGCAGCAAGGAGGAAGCGATGGCCCGGCCAGTGGCGCCGAGACCCACAATGACAGTCTGATTACTCAAGGACTCTCCCCCGGGCGCCCAAGTCGGCACGCCCACGACACGGTGTTCAGCAATACGAAACTTCGCCTGCGGCGGTTACCTCGTACCTCACTGTCGCCAGCCACGGCCGCAGTGAGAACGACACTGAGCACCCGTTTCCCCTGGGTACGGTGCACGGTGCACGGTGCACGGTGCACAAGCCGGTCACGCCCAACTCGAGCAGCGAGGAAACGCCATGACGGCTGAGTGTTGGACGCCGTCGAGGAGTTCGATGTGGTGATCACCCGGATCGTTTCCATCACGGCGGTGAACCGATGTCGGAGCAAGACGACCTGGCCGCGGCGAGGTTGCCGAAGCGCCCCGTACCGGGACGCGTCGGATGTCAGCGGCGAGTGGTCGCCGTCAGGCTGGCGTACCGCCCGGCCCGCTCCAGGAGCCGGGGGACACCCGTTTCGAGCGACGGTCCGAAGACCGTGTCGTTCGGACGCTCACCGCGCTGCCAGCGGGTGTAGATGGCCTCGCAGAAGATCGCCGCCTTCCACAGGGCGAGGGTCTGGTACCAGGGCAGCGGGGTCAGGTCGAGGCTGGTGCGGTGCTGGTAGCGCTCGGCCAGTTGGCGCTGGGTGAGGTAGCCGGGTGACCGGGTCACCCGGGTGAGTTCGAGCGGGGTGGCGGGGTGGCCGGCCTCGGACCAGGTGGCGGTGAGGTACCCCAGGTCCGCGAGCGGGTCGCCGAGCGTGGCCATCTCCCAGTCCAGGATCGCGAGGACCCTGGCCGGCGCCTGGGGGGCGAACATGAGGTTGCCCATGCGGTAGTCGCCGTGCACCACCGAGGCGGCCTGGCTGGCTGGCAGGTTGCGGGCGAGCCAGTCCGCGATGCGCTCCACCGCGGGCAGGCTGCGGGTGGTGTTGACCTCCCACAGTCCGCGGAACCGGTCGACCTGGCGACCGAGGTATCCCTCGGGTCGGCCCAGGGAGGCGAGTTCCCCTTCGGTCACGTCGATGCCGTGCAGGGCGACGAGGGCGTCCACGACCGCCTCGCTGGTGGCCCGGCGCTGTGCGGCGGGGGAGAGGTGGGCCGGGATCGTGTCGGTGACGACCGTGCCGTCGAGCCGGGCCATGAGGTAGAACGGCACACCCAGCAGCGATTCGTCCTCGCAGACCGCGAGGATCTCCGGCACGGGCACCCCGTGCCCGCCGAGGATCTTCTGGATGCGGGCCTCGCGCACCATGTCGTGCGTCGACTTCGGCAGCGGCGGGCGCGGGCCGCGGCGCAGGACGACGGACTCGTTGCCGCGCTCGATCAGGTAGGTGACGTTGGAGTGGCCGTCGCCGATGCGCTGCCAGGCGAGCGGGCCGTGGCCGATGCCGTGGGCGTCGAGGAAGCCGGTGACCGCGTCGAGGACCAGGAGCGGAGGGCTGTCGAGGTGACGGGCCTCCTCCCGGCTCGCGACGACTTCCACGCCGTCGGGAACGGTGTGCATCACGCTCCCCCGTCCCGGCCGACGACGGCGTCGCCCCTGTACGGCTCACCGGCCCGGACCGCGGCGGCGCGGCCGGCCGAGGCCCGGCGCGCGATGGCCCACCGGTGGGTCTCGTTGGAGCCGTCGTAGATGCGGAACGGGCGGACCTCGCTCAGGTACTGCGCCAGCGGGAGCCCGTCGGAGACGCCGTCGCCGCCGCAGATCTGGATGGCACGGTCGATCACCCGGAAGATCGCCTCCGAGCAGTGCACCTTCGCGATCGACGACATCGCGGATCCCGCCTTCGGATCGCCGTGCAGCAGCGCCGCGGTCTTGGTGATGATCGCGTCGGACGTCTCGACGTCGATGACCGACTCGGCGATCAGGTGCTGGGCCAGGCCGAGGGAGTCGATCGTGCCGCCGAACAGCTCCCGCTTCCCGGCCCGGTCCAGCGCGATGTCGTGGGCCCGGCGTGCAAGGCCCAGCCACCGCATGCAGTGGGTGAGACGCGCCGGTCCGAGCCGTACCTGGGCGTAGCGGAAGCCGAGACCCACCTCGCCGAGCACCGACTCGTCGGGGACGAAGCAGTGCTCGAGGTACAGGTGGGGATGGCCGCCGTCGATGGAGCGGTCGACGGTGTGGATCGCCTCGCCGATGCGGATGCCGGGGTTGGTCAGGTCGACGAGGAACATGGTGGCCCCCTCGGGGGAGCCGTCGACGGCCGGGGTCCGGGCCATCACGATGCAGAACCCGGCGCCCACGGCGCCGCTGGTGAACCGCTTGTGGCCGTCGATGATCCAGCCGCCGTCGGTGCGGACGGCCGTGGTCCGCAGCGCCGCCGGGTCGGATCCGGCTCCGGGGTGGGGCTCGGTCATGCCGAAGCAGGACCGGACGTCCCCCGCCGCAAGAGGCGCGAGATAGCGCTTCTTCTGTTCCTCGGTCGCGATCAGGTTGAGCATGTGCATGTTTCCCTCGTCGGGGGCCATGCAGTTGAGCGCGCTGGGGCCGATCGGCGAGTAGCCGGCCTCCTGCAGGATCGGCGACCAGTGCTCGATGGGCAGGCCCTGCCCGCCGTACTCCTTCGGCACGAGCGGCGCGAAGACGCCGGCCTCCTTCGCCGCCGCCTGCAGCCGGTCACGGGTGGCCTGGTCGAGACGTCCGCCCGGTGCGGGCTCGGCGTCGATGACGACCTCGCGTATGAACCGGCGCGTGCGGTCGCGCAGCTCCGCGACCTCGGGCGGAAGATGAGGGAAAGTCATGGCTGTCCTTTGTCGGGTGAGCGCGGTTTACGCGGTGCCGCCGGCGACGGTGAGCCCGCCGTCGACGGTGAGGATGTGACCGGTGACCCAGGAGGAGTCCTCCGAGGCCAGGTAGGCCACGGCGGAGGCGATGTCCGACGGGACGCCGAGGCGCCTCATGGGGTACTCCGCGGCCACCTCGGCCTCCTTGCCCTCGTACAGGGCCTCGGCGAACCGGGTCTTCACCACCGCGGGTGCCACGGCGTTGACACGGATCTCCGGGCCGAGCTCGACGGCCAGGGTCCTGGTCAGGTGGGACACCGCCGCCTTGCTCACGCCGTACAGGCCGATGCCGGGCGCGGGGGTGTCGCCGGTCACCGAGGAGAGGTTCACGACGGTGCCGCGGCGGTCGGTGAAGCCGAGCTTCGGGTGGGCGACCGCGTCCTGCACCCAGGCGAGGGTGGCGAGGACGTTGACCTCGAGGACCTTGCGGGCGACGTCGAGGTCCAGGCCGACGACGGGGCCGTACGCCGGGTTGATGCCCGCGTTGTTCACGAGGACGTCCAGTCCGCCGAACTCGTGGGCGACGGTGTCGAAGACCTCGCGGCGGTGCTCGGGGTCGTCCGCCTTGCCGGCGACGGTGATGACGCTGCCCCGGGGGAGGGCGGCGGCGGCCTCTTCGAGCGGCCCGGCCTTGCGCGCGGTCAGGCACACGCGCGCCCCTTCGGCGACGAGCCGCTCGGCGACGGCGAGACCGATGCCCCGGCTCGCGCCGGTCACGATGGCGGTGCGGCCCGAGAAACGGCCGCGGTCGGTGTGGTTCTCGTTCATGGATCAGTCCTTCCGGGGCGGTACCGGCCCGGTGCCGTCGAGGCCGCGGAGCTCGGCGCGCCGGATCTTGCCGCTCTGGGTCTTGGGCAGGTCGGCGATGAAGTGGATCGTGCGGGGACACTTGTAGGCGGCCAGCCGGTCGCGGGAGAAGGCGATCAGCTCCTCCTCCGTCGCGTTCAGACCCGCCTTGAGCGAGACATAGGCGACGACGGTTTCTCCGCGGTAGTCGTCCGGCTGCCCGACAACCGCGGCCTCGAGGACCGACGGGTGCTCGTACAGCGCGTCCTCGACCTCGCGCGGCCAGACCTTGTACCCGGACACGTTGATCTGGTCCTTGAGCCGGTCCACCAGGTAGACCCAGCCCTCCTCGTCGATGACGGCGACGTCACCGGTACGGAGCCGGCCCTCCGGCATCGTCTGCCGAGTGGCCTCGGGCTTGCCCCAGTACCCGGGCACCACCTGCGGCCCGCTCAGTTCGAGTTCGCCCTGTTCCCCGCTGGGCACCGGGTCGCCGTGCAGGTCCACGACGCGTGCCGTGAGGTGCGGCAGCGGCTTGCCGACGGACAGCGTCCCGCTCGGCAGATGGACGGGGGCCCTGCTCCCCGGAGGCACGGCGATGACGGCGGACGTCGTCTCCGTCATCCCGTAGCCGTTGTGGAGGTAGACGCCGAACCGCTCCCGGAACCGCTCGACGGTCGCCGGCGGGATCGGCGCGCCCCCGGAGTACAGGGCCTTCACCGACGCGAAGTGCTCCGGTCCGGCCTGCGGAAGTTCGTAGATCGCGTTGTACGCCGTGATGGAGCCGATCGTGTAGGTCACCCCGTGCTCGGCGAAGGCCTCCAGGGCGACCTCGGGGTGGAACCGACCCGCCAGGACGAGCGTGGTGTCGGTGAGCAGGGAGATCGTCGCGTTGACGACCGCGCCGGTGATGTGGAACAGCGGGGCCACTGCGAGCACGACGTCCCCGTCGCTCACGTCCATCCACGACGCACAGGTCGTCACCACGCTCAGGACGTTGCCGTGGGTGTTCATGGCGCCCTTCGGCGGCCCCGTCGTTCCCGACGTGTACGTCAGGAACGCGACGTCGTCGCGGGTCGGCTCCACGGGCGAGGGAGCGCGGCCCTCGAACTCGTCGATCAGCGCCACCAGGTCGCCGTCCGGCGCCGGGGCGTGGCGTTCCGTCGTCGCGAAGGCCCGTGCGTCGTTCCTCGACTGGTAGTCCAGCGCCGACGTGCTGACCAGCCATCGGACCGTGCTCCCCGCCAGCGTGCCGAGCGTCTCGTGGACGTCCGCGTCCGCGCAGACGACCCCGACCGCCCCGGAGTCGTCGATGATCCGGCGGAGCTCCTGGCGCCGGTACATCGGATTGAGTCCCAGCGCCGTGGCCCCCAGCTTCCACAGGGCCAGCAGCACCAGCGCGTACTGCGGAACGTTCTGCAGGTACACGCCGACGCGATCGCCCCGTCCGGTCCCGCGGGCCTCGAACGCGGCGGCCAGGGCGTCGGACGCCGCGTCCACCTCCCGCGCGGACAGGGCACCGTCGAAGTAACGGAGCGCCGTGCCGTCCGGGTTCTTCGCCACGCGCGCCTTCCAAGCGGTCACGAGCGAGTCGGGGGTCGCATCCGTCCCCTTGCCGAACCCGTCGAGGAACGCGTCCCTCCGCCGACCCTCATCCACTGTCATCTGCCGTCCTTCCCACCCGTACGAATGCGCTTGTCTTTCCGGTCACGTGAGTTCGCGCTTGAGGATCTTTCCGGTGGACGTCATCGGCAGCGTCGTGACGATCTCCACGATGCGCGGGTACTTGTAGCCGGCCATCTGTTCCTTGCCCCAGGCGATCAGCTCGTCGGGGCGGACCTCGGCGCCGCGGTCGAGGATGACGAACGCCTTGATCTCCTCGCCGTGGCTCTCGTGCGGCACGCCGACGACCGCGGCCAGGCTGATCGCGGGGTGCGTCATCAGGACCTCCTCGACCTCGCGCGGGTAGACGTTGAAACCACCGCGGATGATCAGGTCCTTCGCCCGGTCGACGATGTAGTAGAAGCCGTCCTCGTCCCTGCGGGCCAGGTCGCCGGTGCGGAACCAGCCGTCCCTGACCGCGTCGGCGGTGTCCTCGGGGCGGCCGTGGTAGCCCTTCATCACGTTGTGGCCCTTGACCGCGATCTCCCCGACGGCGCTGCCGGTGCCGTCGTCCTCGACCTCCGACCAGTCCGGCTTGACGAGCTTGACCTCGACACCCCAGATCGGCACGCCGATCGACCCGGGCCGCGGTTCCTGCGCCGGATCGCTGAAGGTCACCACCGGCGAGGTCTCGGAGAGGCCGTAGCCCTCCAGGACCTGGACGCCCAGCCTCTCCCTGACCTGCCTGATGAGCTCCGCGGGGAGCGAGGCCCCGCCGGAGACGCCGACGCGCAGGTTCCTCGCGATCCTCTCGACGTCGACGTCGTCGCTGAGCGCCTGCAACAGTCCCCACCACATGGTGGGGACGCCCGCGAAGAAGGTGATGTCCTCCTGCTGCATCAGGGACACCGCCTGCCGGGCGTCGAACCGCGGCAGCAGCACCAGTGTGCTCGCCGTCGAGAAACCGGCGTTCATCTGCACGGTCGCGCCGAAGGAGTGGAACAGCGGCAGCACGACCAGATGGGTGTCCAGGGCCGGCCGGTTCTCCAACAGCCGGTTGCACGCGAGGGCGTTGAGGACCAGGTTGGCGTGGGTGAGTACGGCGCCCTTCGCCTGTCCTGTCGTCCCACTCGTGTAGAGGAGCACGGCCGGGTCGTCCCCCGAGGTCCCGACGCTGTCGAACGTCGTCGCCGCGCCCCGCAGCGCGGCGCCCATGGTCTCGACGCCCTCGATCGGGCTTTCCGCCGCGGGGTCGGCGGTGATGAGGAAGAAGTGCTCGCAGCCCGGGGTCTCGCTGAACCCGGCGTGTCCCTCCGCACCCATCGGCAGACCCGCGTCGCCCTCGAAGCAGAAGTACGCCTTCGCCTCCGAGTCGGCGAGGTGGTAGGCGACCTCCCGGCCCTTGAGCAGGATGTTGAGCGGTACGACGACGGCGCCGGCCTTGAGGATCCCGTAGTAGACGATCGGGAACCAGGGCACGTTCGGACAACTGAGCGCGACCTTGTCGCCGGGCCAGATGCCGCGGTCGACCAGGAGGTTGGCGATCCGGTTCGCGGCGGCCTCGACCTGGGCGTAGGTGAGACGCGTCGGGCCGAGGACCACTGCGTCCCGGTTCGGGTGCGCGCGGGCGGAGTCCTCGAGCAGGACCGAGAGGTTCAGCATGGTGTCTTCCGGGAAGGTGGACCGGGCCAGGCCGCAGGGAACGGGACATACGGCCTGGCCCGGGGTGGGC